>NZ_JBEXUP010000025.1:0-75573 GCF_040614375.1 Nonomuraea sp. NPDC005983 | reverse complement strand
GCCGGGCCGCGCGCAGGCCGCGGTTGCCGGGGTGCCGGGCCGCGGCCGGACGGGGTCATCCGGAGGTCACCAGGGGGCGCTCGCGCAGCCTCCCCCACCAGGCCTGGTTGTCGCGGTACCAGGCGGCGGTCTCGGCCAGCCCCTGCTCGAACCCGATCCGCGGCTCCCAGCCGAGCTGCGCGCGGATCTTTCCGTCGTCCAGGCTGTAGCGCAGGTCGTGACCCGGCCGGTCGGCCACCTGCTGGACCATGTCCCAGTCGGCGCCGCACAGCTCCAGCAGCGACGAGGTCAGCTCCAGGTTGGTCAGCTCGTGCCCGCCGCCGATGTTGTAGATCTCGCCCGCCCGGCCGTCGGTCAGCACGAGCTGCACGGCCCGGCAGTGGTCGTCCACGTGCAGCCACTCGCGGACGTTCCACCCGTGGCCGTACAGCGGCACCGGCTCGCCCGACAGCAGGTTCGTCAGGAAGCGCGGGATCAGCTTCTCCACGTGCTGGTAGGGGCCGTAGTTGTTGCAGCAGCGGGTGATGCGCACGTCCAGGCCGTAGGTGCGGAAGAACGAGCGGGCGATCAGGTCGGCGCCGGCCTTGCTGGCGGCGTACGGCGAGTTGGGCAGCAGCGGGAAGTCCTCGGTCCATGAGCCGGTGGCGATCGACCCGTACACCTCGTCGGTGGAGACGCACACCACCTTCGGCACGCCAGACAGCCGAGCGCCCTCCAGCACGCTGTGGGTGCCGCCCACGTTGGTGCGGACGAACTCGGCGGCGCCGTGCACCGAGCGGTCCACGTGCGACTCGGCGGCGAAGTGCACGACCGCGTCGTGGCCGGGCAGCACGTCCAGCATCAGCTGCTGGTCACAGACGTCGCCCTCGACGAACGTCAGCCGCGGGTGCTGCGCGGGCAGGTTGCCGCGGTCGCCGGCGTAGGTGAGCGCGTCGACGACGGTGACGTCGGCGTCGGCGAAGCCGGGATAGCCGCCGGACAGCAGCGTGCGGACGTAGTGGGAGCCGATGAAGCCGGCTCCGCCGGTTACCAGGATTCTCATGCCACCTCCACTGTGGCGTGGTCGCCGATGGCCAGGCGACGGTGATCGTCGTCGGCGGCCGAGCACACGGCCGCCTCCCTGCCGATGAGCGAACCGTAGATGCCGCGGACGCTGAGCACCGACACGCCGTCCAGCGTGATGGAGTGCTCGATCCCGGCGTTCACCAGGGTGCAGCCGCTGCCCAGGGCAGTGTATGGGCCGATCCGGCTGTCGCGGACCAGCGTGCCGGCGCCGATGACGGCCGGGCCGGTGATGATCGAGTCGATGATCTCGGCGCCGGGTTCGACGACGACCTCGCCGTAGAGCCGGCTGCGCGCGTCCACGCTGCCGCGCAGCTCGCCGCGCCGCTGCTCCATGAGGACGCGGTGGCATTCCAGCAGGTCGTCGATCTTCCAGTAGCCGTGGAGCTGGGTGGCCTGGTAGCCGTCCTCGCGTGGTTTGAGGTCGATCAGGTAGGCGTCGCCTGCCAGGTCGGGAGATGGCGGGCACGTGCGGGCCCCCCAGCGCCTCGGCCGCGGGGTAGCTGCCCAGCTCGTCGAGCTCAAGGCTTACTCAAGCGCTTCTCGAGTGACGCTCGAGTGCGACTTGCTGAGGTGCTGTGACCGGCGCTTGTCGACAGGAGAGCTGGACGTGAACTACGTAGTGGCGTTGTCCGAGATCGGGCTCGGCCAGGTGCCTCGGGTGGGCCGGAAGGCCGTGCTGGGGGAGCTGAGGCAGGCCGGGTTCCCGGTGCCCGACGGGTTCGTCGTGACCACCGATGCGCTGGAGGCGGGCCTGGCAGGCACGGAGGTGCCCTTACCCGAGGGGCTGGCGGCGGACCTGGCGGCGGGCCTCGACCGGCTGGGCGGCGGACCCGTCGCGGTGCGCTCCTCCAGCGTGGCTGAAGACCTGCCCGGAATGTCGTACGCGGGCCAGTACGGCCTGGGCGACCGGCTCATGTCGGGCGAGGCCACCGCCGATGAGTGGACCGTCCGCGACGGGCAGGCGGAGCACCGCTCGGGAGGCGAGCAGGCGCTCACCCCCGAACAGGCCCGGGAGGTCGCCGCGCTGGCCCTGCGCGTGGCCGAGCGGATGGGCGGCCCGCAGGACATCGAATGGGTCATCGACGACGACCGCCTCTGGCTCGTGCAGGCCCGCCCGATCACCGGGCTGCCCGGCGAGGCGGAGCCGCTGATCCCCGTCCCCATTGAGGCGCCGCCCGGGTTCTCCACCCGCGACCGCAACACCGACCGGCCGTGGGTCCCGCTGCAGCGGTCGCTGTTCATGCCGGTCTTCAGCGCGTGCGCCCGGCACGTGTTCGCCTTCAGCACCGGCGTGGTGCCCAGCGCGCACGCCATCGGCGGCTGGACGTACGTCACCACCCCGACTGACACCATCGGCGAGTTGGTCGCCAGGGTCGAGAAGATCGCCGTGGCGGTCGAGGACGGCGAGCCGGAACGGCTGATCCACCAGTGGAACGACGAGACCAAGCCGCGGGTCGCCGCCGAACTGGCGGAACTGCGCGCCGTCGAGCTGCCCTCGCTGCCCGACGAGCTCCTCACCGCCCACCTGAGCCGGCTGCTCGACCTGTTCGGCAGCCTGCACGAGATGTACTTCCGCGTCACCGGCGCCGCCGTCTTCCTGTTCGGACGGCTCGGCGTCGCCTGCGAGGACCTCCTCGGCTGGGACGTGCCCCGGACGCTGCGGCTGCGTGGCGGCCTGGCCGGCGACCACGTGCCCGCCACGAGCGAGCTGGGAGAGCTGGCCAGGACGGCCGCGGCCAGGCCCGCCGCCCGCGCCGCCGTGGAGACGGCCACACCCGACGCCGCCGCCGGCTGGCCGCCACCGGCGTGCTCGCGCGGGCCGACGACGTGTTCTACGTCGAGTACGCCGACGCGCTGGCCGCCCTCGACGACCGGCGACCCCGGCACGACCTGGTCCGGCGCGGGCGCGGCGAGCACGCCTGGGCGCTGGCCAACCCGGGCCCGCCGAGCTACGGCACCCCGCCCGCCCCGATGGCGCTGGCGCCGGGCATGGCCCCGCCCACCGCCGGAGCCGAGCAGATCACGCGCGCCATGCGGTGGTCGATGCGGCTGTTCGGCGGGCCACCCGGGCCGGGCGCCGGGAGCGAGACCGAGGCGGGGGCCCTGCGGGGCGTCCCGGCCTCGGCCGGCCGGTACACGGGCCCGGCGCGCGTCATCTCGTCCATCGCCGACTTCGGCAAGCTGCGCCGCGGCGACGTGCTCGTCTGCCCCGAGACCACCGCCCAGTGGGCGGTGCTCTTCCCCAGCGTCGGCGCGCTGGTGACCGACCGCGGCAGCCTGCTGTCGCACCCGGCGATCATCGCCCGCGAGTACGGCGTCCCCGCCGTGGTGGCCACGGGCAGCGCCACCACCAGCTTCCACGACGACCAGCTGCTGACCGTCGACGGCAGCACCGGCCTGGTGCGGCCCGCGCGACTACGCCTACGAAGCCATCAGCCGCTCCCTGCGGGGCGCGGAGACCATGTTCGGCGCCCGCACCCAGAGCACGGAAGGGGCCAGCGCATGACCAACGGACCAGGTTCGAGAATCCGCCCGCTGCTGCCGCTGATCATCGACGTGGTGGTGCCCGTCGTGCTCTACCTGCTGCTCAAGCAGGTCGGGCTGGACGACTTCTGGGCGCTCACCGTGGCGGGCCTGGCCACCGGCGTGGCCGTGACCGTCAACACCGTCCGCCGCCGGAAGATGGACCTGATCGGCGTGCTGGTCGTCCTGGAGATCGTGCTGTCGATCGTGCTGCTGTTCGTCACCGATGACCCCCGGATCGTCGCGATCAAGCCGTCGTTCTACACGGCGCTCGCCGGAGTGTTCCTCGGCGCCACCTGCTTCGTCGGCAAGCCGGTGATCTACCTGACCGCGCGGCCCCTGGCGACGCGCGGCGACCCCGAGCGCGAGGCCGCCTACGAGAAGGCGTGGCAGGCCTCGGCGCCCTTCCGCTTCCGCCAGCGGCTGATGACCGCCACCTTCGCGCTGTTCCTGCTGGTCGAGTCGGTGCTGCGGGTGATCGTGGTGTACCGGTTCACCGCCGCCGAGATCGAGGAGTCGTTCCTGCTGTCGCAGCTCCCCGGCGTCATCCTGTTCGCGGCCGTGCTGCTCTCCTTCCGGCTGCAGGTGCCCGCGCTGCGCCGCATCGTCAACGGCATTCAGGAGAGCATGAAAGACGACAGCGCCTCACCCGCGGGCAAGGAGGGGTGAGCCGCCGTGTCGCCGCCCGCACGTCCTGTTCGGGCTGAGCCCGGCCGTCAGGGCGACCGGCCTGCTCAGCAACGCGGACGGCGCGCTGGTCGCCGGCGGCGCCGAGTTCCTGAATCGCCTGATCGTCCAGGTCGCCGGCCCGGTACGGTGGGACGCCTGCATGGCGAGCATGGCCCGCCTCGGCGTCACCACGCTGATCGAGCTGCCGCCGGGCGGCACCCTCACCGGGCTGGCCAGGCGCGGCCTGTCCGGAGTGACCGCGATCGCACTGAAAACGCCCGACCAGCTCGACGTGGCCCGCGGCGCGCTCCGACGGTGGGCGGAAGGCCGCCATTGACCTGGAACGGTCAGGCGGGGACGGCGTGGGAGGTAGACTTCTCGGTGGCCTGACACCACAGGCCGACTTCGCATGTCCCACTGCGAACCGCTCCTTCGGTCCGGGCCCTGGCCCGGCTGGAGCGGTTTCGGGGCATCAGGGCGGCAGCCGCCGTGCTGCCGCGGCACAACCGAGAACCGCGCCTGCGCGCAGGGCGCCCAGACCTGGAGGACCATCACATGGCCCCCGTCGTCACCATGCGACAGCTGCTCGAGAGCGGCGTTCACTTCGGTCACCAGACCCGCCGCTGGAACCCGAAGATGAAGCGCTTCATCTTCACCGAGCGCAACGGCATCTACATCATCGACCTGCAGAAGTCGCTGTCGTACATCGACCGTGCCTACGACTTCGTCAAGGAGACCGTCGCCCACGGCGGCACGATCCTGTTCATCGGCACCAAGAAGCAGGCCCAGGAGGCCATCTCCGAGCAGGCCGCCCGGGTCGGCATGCCGTACGTGAACCAGCGCTGGCTGGGCGGCATGCTCACCAACTTCTCCACGGTGCACAAGAGGCTGCAGCGTCTGAAGGAGCTCGAGGAGCTCGACTTCGACAACGTCGCGGGCTCGGGGCTCACCAAGAAGGAGCTCCTCATGCGCCGGCGTGAGAAGGACAAGCTGGAGCGCACGCTCGGCGGCATCCGCGACATGGGCCGCGTGCCCTCCGCGGTGTGGGTCGTCGACACCAAGAAGGAGCACATCGCGATCAGCGAGGCCAAGAAGCTTGGCATCCCTGTCGTCGCGATCCTCGACACCAACTGCGACCCCGACGAGGTCGACTACCCGATCCCGGGCAACGACGACGCCATCCGCGCCGTCGGCCTGCTGACCAGGGTCGTCGCCGACGGTGTCGCCGCCGGCCTGATGGCCCGCTCGGGCGCCGCCCGCGGTGACGAGAAGCCGGCCGCCGCCGAGCCGCTGGCCGAGTGGGAGCGCGAGCTGATCGAGCAGGGCGGCGGCGAGCGCCCCGTCGAGGCCGCCGAGACCGTCGAGACCGTCGAGACCGTCGAGGCCGCCGCCGAGGCTGAGGCCGCCGCTCCTGCCGAGGCTGAGGCCGCTGCTCCCGCCGAGGCTGAGGCCGCTGCTCCCGCCGAGGAGCAGGCCGCCGCTGAGGGCGAGACCGAGCAGCAGGCCTGAGCGCCCGCTCCTCGGGCAGCAGGACCAGCAGCCGAGCAAGGCTCCTGTACGGCACGCGGTTGCCGTACCAACCCAGGGTGGGCGCCGGTGTCCGGCGCCCACCCGATCCACGACGACATCCCACAAGGAAAAAAGCAATGGCTTCCGTGAACATGGCCGACGTCAAGCGGCTTCGCGAGATCACCGCTGCCGGCATGATGGACTGCAAGAAGGCGCTCGAGGAGTCCGAGGGCGACTTCGACCGCGCCGTCGAGCTGCTGCGCCTCAAGGGTGCCAAGGACGTCGGCAAGCGCGAGGCGCGTACCGCGTCCCAGGGCCTGGTCGCGCTCAAGCAGGATGGCGACTCCACCGCCGCGCTGGTCGAGATCAACTGCGAGACCGACTTCGTGGCCAAGGGCGAGCGCTTCCAGGAGCTGGCCAACCAGGTCGTCGCGCACGTGCTGGAGACCAAGCCGGCCGACGTGCAGACCCTGCTCGACTCCTCCTTCGACGGCAAGACCGTCAAGGAGCACCTCGACGTGGCCAACGCCGCGCTGGGCGAGAAGATCGAGATCCGCCGCTTCGCGGTGCTGGAGGGCGGCTACATCGGCGCCTACATGCACCGCACCGACCCGGCGCTGCCGCCGGCCGTCGGCGTGCTCGTGCAGCTCGACAAGCCGAACGCCGAGGTCGCCAAGGACATCGCCCAGCACGCCGCCGCGATGGCCCCGCAGTACCTGAACGCCGCCGCCGTCCCGGCCGAGGTCATCGAGAAGGAGCGCAAGCTCTTCGAGGAGATGACCCGCGAGGAGGGCAAGCCCGAGGCCGCGATCGGCAAGATCGTCGAGGGCCGGGTGAACGGCTGGTACAAGGACTTCACCCTGCTCCAGCAGGCGTTCGTGAAGGACAACAAGAAGAGCGTGGGCAAGTACGCCGAGGAGAACGGCGTCGAGGTGCTCGCCTTTGTCCGTTACAAGGTCGGCCAGGCTTAGGCTTGAGCGCACGTCCACCAGCCCAAAGAACCGCCTAACGAAGGAGGCCGCCGCCGTGCAGGACCACCGGGAGCCAGCCCACGAATCCACACGGACGGCGGCTTCCTCGTCCCAGAGCCCGCTCAGGTGGAAGCGGGTCATGCTGAAGCTGTCGGGTGAGGCGTTCGCCGGCGGCGAGCCGCTCGGCATCGACCCGCTGGTGGTCGACCACCTGGCCGACTCGATCGCCGAGGCGGTGCGCGAGGGGGTGCAGGTCTCGGTCGTGGTCGGCGGCGGGAACATGTTCCGCGGCGCCGCCCTGTCCGAGCAGGGCATCGACCGGGCCAGAGCCGACTACATGGGCATGCTCGGCACGGTCATCAACTGCCTGGCGCTCCAGGACTTCCTGGAGAGGCGTGGCGTCGAGACCCGCGTCCAGACCGCCATCACCATGCAGCAGGTGGCGGAGCCGTTCCTGCCGCGCCGCGCGATCAGGCACCTGGAGAAGGGGCGCGTGGTCATCTTCGGCGCCGGGCTCGGCTCGCCGTTCTTCTCCACCGACACGGCGGCGTCGCAGCGCGCCCTGGAGATCGGAGCCGAGGCGCTGCTCAAGGGCACCCAGGTCGACGGGGTCTACGACTCAGACCCGCGGAAGAACCCCGACGCGGTCCGTTTCGACCACCTCGACTACGGCGAGGTGCTGATCCGTGATCTGCAGGTCATGGACGCCACCGCGATCAGCCTGTGCAAGGACAACGACCTGCCGATCGTGGTCTTCGACCTGATGGGCGAGGGCAACATCCTGCGGGCGGTCCGCGGTGAGAAGATCGGCACGCTGGTGAGTCCCGCAGGCAAATGAGCGAGCGAGCCCGACACCGCCAGCCAGAAGACAGGGAGCCGCTGTGATCGACGAAACCCTCCTCGAAGCCGAGGACAAGATGGACAAGGCCGTCTCGGTCGCGAAGGAGGACTTCGCGAGCATCCGTACGGGCCGGGTCACCCCTTCGATGTTCAATAAGATCAATGCCGAGTACTACGGTTCGCCGACCCCGATCCAGCAGTTGGCCTCGTTCCACGTGCCCGAGGCGCGCATGGTCATCATCCAGCCCTACGACAAGGGTTCGATGGCCGCGATCGAGAAGGCGATCCGCGACTCCGACCTCGGTGTCAACCCCGGCAACGACGGCCAGGTGATCCGCGTGACGTTCCCCGAGCTGTCGGAGGAGCGTCGCAAGGAGTACATCAAGGTTGCCAGGAACAAGGGCGAGCACGCCAAGGTCTCCGTGCGGAACATCCGCCGCACGGCCAAGGACCTCCTGGACAAGATGATCAAGGATGGCGAGGCGGGCGAGGACGAGGTGCGCCGGGCCGAGAAGGAGCTCGACGACCTCACTCAGAAGCACGTCGCCAAGATCGACGAGCTGCTCAAGCACAAGGAAGCCGAGCTGCTCGAGGTCTGAGCGGCACGCCACACGGCCCTCGCCCGGTGGTGGGGGCCGTGGCTCATGGAGAGACTCTGTGGAACAATCTACGGCTGGCACCAGCCCGAGCGGCGGCGGCCGTAGCGGAAGGAACCTGCCTGCTGCGATAGCGGTCGGGGTGGGGCTGGGCGCGGCTGTCATCGGCTCGCTCTACACGCGCAAGGAGCTGTTCCTCCTATTGCTCGTGGCCGCGGTCGGCGTGGGCGTGATGGAGCTGGTCCAGGCGTTCGGCAGCCGAGGCATCAAGGTGCCCGCTGTCCCCGCGGTGGCCGCGATGGTGGCGATGCAGGCCGGAGCCTACTGGGGCGGGCCGGCCTGGCTGCTCGGCACGTTCGTGGTCTCCGTGTTCGTGCTGTTGATCTGGCGGATGTTCAGCTCGGGCACCGACGGGTTCGTGCGCGACGCGACGGCGTCCACGTTCCTGCTGGTCTACCCGCCGCTGCTGGCGGGCTTCGCGGCGCTGCTGCTCCGGCCGGTCGACGGCGACAACCGCGTGCTGATCTTCATCGCGGTGACCGTGGCCAGCGACATCGGCGGGTACGCGGCGGGCGTGCTGGTGGGCCGGCATCCGATGACCGCCATCAGCCCGAAGAAGACCTGGGAGGGTTTCGCCGGGTCCGTCGTCGTCTGCGTGGGAGTCGGGGCCTGGCTGGTGTCCTGGCTCATGGGCGGGCAGCTCTGGCAGGGCGCGCTGATCGGCGCGCTGGCCGCGCTGCTGGCCACTGCGGGCGACCTGATCGAGTCCATGATCAAGAGGGATCTCGGCATCAAGGACCTCGGCACGATCCTGCCCGGCCACGGCGGGCTGATGGACCGGCTCGACTCGCTGGTGACCACGCTGGTGCCGATCTGGTTGCTAATGTCGCTGTTCTTCTAGCGTCTCGCTGGTGATGGGCGTCAGCCAGAGCCAGCGCACGGCCTCACCGCCGAACGTGAAGCCCGACATGACGGGCATGCCGGGCGGGTCGGCCAGCATGAGGACCCCCGAGTACTGCGAGCCCAGCGGGAAGGTCGCGGGCTCGTGGTACCACTTCGCGGTGTGCCCGTGGCCGAGCCAGGTGACCGAGTGCCATGGGTACTGCGCCAGCCAGACCAGCAGCAGCGCCGCCTCGCGCGGGTCGTCGTGGGTGGCGACGGCCAGTTCGATCCTGGCGTACGCGCCGGGCCGGTCCAGCCACTGCTCGACGGTGGGCATCCGCTGACAGCTCATCCCGACCGTCGACAGGACGGTGAAGTCGCGGCCCGGCACGGGCGGCCGCTCGGTGATCCCCACGGTGGGCAGCCGCTCCCCGCTGGCGTCCCAGTACCTGCCCGCGGGGCCGAGGACCCGGTCCAGGTGGCCCATGACGAACTGCTGGAACGACCGCCACGATCCCTCGCTCTCGCGCCACCGCCAGTAGGACCCGGCGTTCGCGATACGCGGCTCCAGCCCCTCCAGGGCCTCCGACAGCGCCCAGGCGAACGGCGACTCGCCGACGGCGTCGCGCGCGTACCCGGGCATGCCCCTGCTCATGTCGGCCCAGCCGGGGATGACCGCGAGCAGGTCGTCGTCCTCGTACAGGGCGACGCCGTCGCCCTCCTCGAACCAGAGCGTGGACAGCCGCCCGAGCGGGGGGCGGCCCGCCGGGTGCCGGGTTGCGGCCGCGGGCATCAGCGGCGGCCGCCCGGCGGCGACCCTGGCCTGGTCCACCTCGGAGGGGGCGGCGCGGTGGTTGGCCAGCCACACGGCGCCGTGCACGGCGCCGCCGGGCGAGCACAGGAAGGCGACCGAGGCGTCCTCGTCCCGCTCCACCACGAGCGTCCGGCTCCCGTACGGGTTGCCGGAGGTGAGGACGATCTCGGTGTGCCCCTCGCCAGACGCAGACCGGAAAGTCGTCATACGCCTCTGACTGTAGATCGGCGGACGTCTCTCACGCGAGCATTGGCGGAATGACGCGTCCCGGGCGTGCGTTCACTACCCTGGTCGGAAACCGTCGAGAAAAGGGCAGCAACGTGTCCCAGCAGCCAGGTCAGCTCACCTTCGTCGCGCCGCGCAGGGCCAAGCCCGCGCGGCATCTGGCCGACCTGTCGATGGCCGATCGCCGGGCCGCGGTGGCCGAGCTGGGGGAGAAGGCGTTCCGGGCCGACCAGCTGTCGCGTCACTACTTCGAGCGGCTCACCACCGACGTGGCCGCGATGACCGACCTGCCCGCCGCCGCCCGCGAGAAGCTGTCGGCGCTGCTGCCGTCGCTGCTGACCTCGGTCCGCGAGCAGACCACCGACGGGGGCACCACCCGCAAGACGCTGTGGCGGCTGTTCGACGGCGCGCTGGTGGAGTCGGTGCTGATGCGCTACCCCGACCGGGTCACGATGTGTGTGTCGTCCCAGGCGGGCTGCGGGATGAACTGCCCGTTCTGCGCCACCGGGCAGGCGGGGCTGACCCGCAACATGTCCACCGCCGAGATCGTCGAGCAGGTGGTCTCGGGGGCGCGGGCGCTGGCCGCCGGGGAGGTGCCCGGGGGGCCTGGCCGGGTCAGCAACGTGGTGTTCATGGGCATGGGCGAGCCGCTCGCCAACTACAAGCAGGTCATCGGCGCGGTGCGCCGCCTGGTCGAGCCCGCCCCGCACGGGCTGGGCATCTCCGCCCGGGGTGTCACCGTCTCCACGGTCGGCCTGGTGCCCGCCATCGGCAAGCTGGCCGACGAGGGCCTGCCCGTCACGCTGGCTCTGTCCCTGCACGCCCCCGACGACGAGCTGCGCGACACGCTGGTGCCGATCAACACCCGGTGGAAGGTGGCCGAGGTGCTCGACGCGGCGTGGGCGTACGCGGCGAAGACCAAGCGCCGCGTCTCCATCGAGTACGCCCTGATCAAGGACGTCAACGACCAGGAGTGGCGGGCCGACCTGCTCGGCAAGCTGGTCAAGAACAAGCTGGTGCACGTCAACCTGATCCCGCTCAACCCGACGCCCGGCTCGAAGTGGACCGCGTCCCGGCCGGAGGACGAGCGGGCGTTCGTCCGCCGCCTGCAGTTCCACGGCGTCCCGGTGACGGTCCGCGACACCAGGGGCCGCGAGATCGACGGCGCCTGCGGCCAGCTCGCCGCCGCCGAGTGACTCCCGGCTAGGGGCGGGCGCGGCGGAGCCACCCGTACGCGGCCAGCCCGGCCAGGCACCACAGCAGGGAGATCGCGGCCAGCTCGGGGAGCCGGGCGGCCAGGTCTCCGGCGCCGGCGGCCTTCATCCACCTGATGACCGGCACGGTCAGCCAGTACAGGGGGGAGACGCTGAGCAGCAGCATGGCCATGAACCCGAAGAGCAGCGCCATGATCGAGACAGCCGGTGAGGGCAGCACCGGGCGGCTGGTGAGGGCGCCCAGCGCCAGGCCCGCCAGCACGGCGATGCCGTGGAGGGCCAGCACGGCGGCGAACTCGTCCGGCGGCGGCGTCACGCTCACGCCGAGCAGCAGGCCCCAGCCCAGCGCCAGCGCGGCGAATGCGACCGAGGTGGCCAGCGCGGCCAGCAGGCCCGCGCCCAGCTCGCGGGCCCGGCCGCCGACGCTGATCGCCGACAGGGTGCGCTGCTGGTCCGGCTCGGTGTCGAGCAGGCTCCTGGTGGACCACGCCAGCACCGGGATCAACAGCACGGCGGTGTCCGCGAGGGCGGACGTCTCCTGCCCGACGGGCGCGCGGCTGCCTTCGACGATCGCGAGCAGCGCCAGCAGGAGCAGCAGGGCCTGGTAGACGCGGTGGGAGCGGACGTAGGCGGCCACCCGGAAGACGGCCAGGGCGATCACTCGGCCTCCTGAGCGGTGAGGGCGCGGGCCTGGTAGCCGTCGGCGCGCATCCGCGACAGGAACCTGGGAAGCTCGCCGGACGGGAGCGTGACCTCGACCGTCACCTGTGGCGACGGCAGGAGGGGCTCGGGCGCGCCCTCCACGAGGTGGCCGTTCTGGATCGTCCAGTGGCGCAGCTCCGCCAGCCGGCGGAGGCCTCCCTGGTGGTCGCTGGCCACCACGACGACGCCGTCAGCCGACAGGTCCGTGACGAGCGAGGGGAGCGCGTCGCGGGTGTCGGCGTCCAGGCCGGCGAAGGGCTCGTCGAGGATCAGCAGCCGCGGTGACGCCATCAGGGCCTGGGCCAGGCCGACCTTGTGGGCGCTGCCCTTCGACAGCTCTCCCAGCCGCAGGCCGAGCAGGTGCGACATGTTCAACCGCTCCGCCCACGGCTCCCAGCGGGCGCCGCCGCGGACGCGCGACATGTGCCGCAGGTAGCCCGAGACCGTGAAGGGCTGCTCGACGGGGAAGCGGTCGGGGGCGAAGCCGACCACCGCCGGACGGCCGGTGATCGTGCCCTCGGTGGGCCTGGTGAGCCCGGCCAGCAGGCGCAGCAGCGTCGACTTGCCCGCCCCGTTCACACCGGTCACCTCGACCACGTCTCCGGGTTCCAGGCGGGCGTCGACCTCGCGGATCACGGAGGGTTCACGTCTTCGGTAGCGGAACGAGACCTTGGACAGTCGCATGATCTGTAACGGTATAGGGCGTCCTGCCTTGTCGGCATAAAGAGGCAGCACACAATGGAGGAGATCACGACTCAGGAGGAGTGGGGTTGAACCGCTTTCCACGCGTCATGGGTATGCGTTCGGGCTACGACCCCGTCGAGGTCGACACCCTCATCGGGCGGATCGAGGCGACCCTGGGCAGGGGCACCCGCGACGTCGAGCCGGTCACGGCCGACGACGTGCGCAGGGCGACCTTCCGCGCCAGGCGGGGCGGTTACCACGAGACGGCGGTCGACTTCGCGCTGGAGGCGTTCGTGGTGGCGCTGGAGACCATGTCCAAGGGCCCGCTGCGGCTGGCAAGGCACGAGCCGACCGGCGAGATGCTGCGCGAGGAGTGGTTCGAGACCCAGGCGGCGCGGGTGGAGCGGGTGGCCTTCCGCCCGGGGCGGATGGGCACCGGCTACAACGAGGACGAGATCGACGCCTTCCTCGACCGGATCGTCGCCACGCTCCGCGGCACCACCGACAACCCCGTGACGGCCCAGCAGGTGCGCGACGCCAGGTTCTCCACGGTGCTGCTGCGCGCCGGGTACCTGATCGCCGACGTCGACAGCTTCCTCGCGGGCATCGCCGACGTGCTGGAGCAGCGCTAGGACGCTGGTGTTAAGCGGAGGACCGCCTAGGACGCGACGACGCCGGGCAGCCCCCGCAGGTCGGGCAGCACGTCCTGCGGGACGGACGGATCGTCGGGCCGCTCGCCCAGCCGGTTGATCCACACCCGGCGGATGCCCAGCCGGTGCGCGGGCGAGAACGACGCCGTGGTGATCACGGAGTCGAGCACTCAGGCACGATCCTAGGTCGGGAGCCGCTCCCGGCTCCTGAGCACCGCCACGATCACCGAGACCAGCGGCGCGGCGAGGAAGGCGCCCGTGATCCCGGCGATGACGCTGCCCGCCGCGATCGACAGCAGGATCACCGCCCCCGGCAGGTCGAGCGCCCTGCCGTATATCTGCGGCGCGAGCACGTGCCCCTCGATCTGCTGGATCAGCACCACCACCGCCACGACGATCAGCGCCACCAGCCATCCCTTGGCGACCAGCGCCACCACCGCGGCCAGCAGCCCGGCCATGAACGCCCCCACCACCGGCAGGAAGGCGCCCACGAAGGTCAGCACCGCCAGCGGCAGCGCGATCGGCACCTGCAGGATCCACAGCGCCAGCCCGATGAAGACCCCGTCGAACAGCCCGACCATGGCCACCCCGCGGATGTACCTGCCGAGCACGGAGAAGACCAGCTCTCCGGAGTCGCGTACCCGCAGCCTGGCCGCCAGCGGCAGCAGGTCGGTCAGCCAGGCGAAGAGCCGGTCGCCGCCGTGCACGAAGTACACCGACAGGATGACGGCCAGGACCGCGCCGACGATGATCTCGCCGACGGTCCGCGCCCCGGCGAGCGCCCCGGTGGCGATCTGCTTGCCCTGCTTGGACAGGTAGTCCTTGGCCTGGACGACGAGCTGCTGGTCGTTGATGCCGAACCGGGCGGCCGTCCGGTGCAGGTCGTCGAGTGCGGTGCCGACGCTCTTGCTCATGGCCGACACCCCGCTGACGGTGGGCGGCACCAGCAGCGCCACGAGGGCCCCGGCCACCAGCAGCCCGCCGACCCACACCACCGCGGTGGCCAGCGCCCTGTTCATCCCCCGCGCCCTGAGCCACCGGGCGGGCGGCATCAGCAGCGCGGTGATGAAGAGCCCGATGATCACCGACATGACGACGGTGCGGACGACGTACAGGCAGTAAAGGGTCACTGCGACGAGCGCGATCCACCCAAGCAGCCGCCACGGCCTCATCCCACGCCCCCCAAGTCGTGCCTGGCCAGAGGCGTTCCCACGGTTGATCGCGGGCAACCATCGGGGCGGGGAGGTGGCTCAGGCGGGCGGCGCGAGGTGCGGGTGCTGCGAGCGTTTGGCGTCGTCGTAGGACGCCCGCAGCGCGGGGTCGGGGGAGACCTCGGCGATGGGGACGTCCCACCAGGCCTCGGAGGAGGGGGAGTCGCGCAGCGGGTCGGTCCGGACGTAGATGACCGTCGTCTCCTCGGCCGAGCGCGCCGTGTCCAGCGCCTTGCGCAGGTCGGCGATGCTCTCGGGGCGCAGCACGGTGGCGCCGAGGCTGGCCGCGTTGGCCGCCAGGTCCACCGGGAGCGGCCCGCCGTCGTACCTGCCGGACCCCCGGAACCCGTAGGACGTGCCCAGCCGTTGCGAGCCGACGCTCTCCGAGAGCCGCCCGATGGAGGCGAAGCCGGAGTTGTCGACCAGCACCACGGTCAGCTTGACGCCCTCGGAGATCGCCGTGACCAGCTCCTGCGCCATCATCAGGTACGAGCCGTCGCCCACCAGGACGAAGACCTCGCGCTCCGGCGCGGCCAGCTTCACGCCCAGGCCGCCGGCGATCTCGTAGCCCATGCAGGAGTAGCCGTACTCCACGTGGTAGCTGCCCGGGCCGCTGGGCCGCCAGAGCTTGTGCAGGTCGCCGGGCATGGACCCGGCGGCGCACACCACCACGCCGTCGTCGCCGGCGGCGGCGTTGACCGCGCCGATCACCGCCGACTGCGGGAGGGGCGAGCCCTCCTCGGCGAAGGCCACGTCGACCGCGGCGTTCCACGCCCCGTTCAGCTCGGCGGCCCTCGCCTGGTAGGAGCCGGGCGTGGACCAGCCCGCGCACGCCTCCGTCAGGTCGGCCAGGCCCTCGCGGGCGTCGGCCACGAGCTGGAGGCCTGACAGCTTGGCCGCGTCGAAGCCGGTGATGTTCAGGTTGACGAACCGGGCGTCCGGGGCGAAGAGGGAGCGGGAGGCCGTGGTGAAGTCGCTGTAACGGGTGCCGATCCCGATGATCAGGTCGGCCTCGCGGGCGAGGGCGTTGGCGGCCGTCGTGCCGGTGGCGCCGACCGCGCCCATCGCCAGCGGATGCCCGTACGGCAGCGCGCCCTTGCCCGCCTGGGTCTCCGCCACGGGGACGCCGTGCGTCTCGGCGAAGGCCCGCAGCTGGTCGGCCGCCTCGCTGTAGATCACGCCACCGCCCGCGATGATCAGCGGGCGCGCCGCCGACCTGATCACGTCGGCGGCCCGCGCCAGCGCGGCCCGTTCGGGGCGGGGCCGGGGCACGTGCCACACGCGGCGCTCGAACAGCTCCACCGGCCAGTCGTACGCCTCGGCCTGGACGTCCTGCGGCAGCGCGAGCGTCACCGCGCCCGTCTCGGCGGGGTCCGTCAGCACCCGCACGGCCGCCAGCAGCGCGGACGGCAGCTGCTCGGGCCGGTTGATCCGGTCCCAGTACCGCGAGACCGGCTTGAAGCTGTCGTTGACCGAGATGTCGTACGAGCGAGGGTCTTCAAGCTCCTGCAGCACCGGGTTGGCGACGCGGGTGGAGAAGACGTCACCGGGCAGCAGCAGCACGGGCAGCCGGTTGATCGTCGCGCCCGCCGCGCCCGTCACCATGTTGGTCGCGCCGGGCCCGATGGAGGTGGTGCAGGCGAGCGTGGACAGCCGGTTGCTGGCCCGCGCGTACGCCGCCGCCGCGTGCACCATCGCCTGCTCGTTGCGGCTCAGGTAGTACGGCAGCTCGGACGAGGTCGCCAGCGCCTGGCCGATCCCCGCCACGTTGCCGTGGCCGAAGATGCCGAAGCAGCCGCCGAAGAGCCGCCGCTCGACGCCGTCACGCTCGCTCCACTGACCGGCCAGGAAGCGCACCACCGCCTGGGCCACGGTCAACCGGGTCATGAGGTCCTCCCGAAGGGCAGTCGAGGGTCGAGCTCCTGGCCGTCCCAGGAGGAGCGGATCCAGGCGTGGCGGGGGTCGTCGCAGAAGGCCATCGACCGCTCGCCGGCCGGCCCGGCCAGGACGTTCAGGTAGTACAGGTCGTAGCCGGGGGCGGCCATCGACGGGCCGTGGTAGCCGTACGGCACGAGCACCACGTCGCCGGAGGAGACCTCGGCGAGCGTGTCGATCTGCCCCCGCTCGGAGCTGTAGACGCGCTGGTAGCCCAGCCCCTGGTCGGCGACCTCGAAGTAGTAGACCTCCTCCAGCACGGCCTCGCCCGGGTTCGGGGTGTCGTGCTTGTGCGGGGGGTAGGACGACCAGTTGCCGCCGGGGGTCAGCACCTCGACGGCCATGAGCTTGTCGCACTCGAAGACGTCCGGGGCGCAGAAGTTGTTGACCTGGCGGCTGGCCTGCCCGGCGCCCCGTATCTCGACCGGCACGTCCGAGGCGGGGACGTGGCGCGGCTCCAGCGTGCGGGTGGCGCGGGCGGACGGCAGCGCGATGCGGCCGGAGCCCTCCAGCGTCACATGCGTAGAAATCGGGATATAGGCGAAATCGGTGGGCCCGTCGAACACCGACCCGCGACCGGCGAGCTCCCACCTGGTGGAGCCGAACGAGACGGCGCAGGACCCAGACAGCGGGAGGACCAGCATCTCCTCCTCGCCCGTCTCGAACGACACCGGCGCCGAGCCCAGATCGACGACGCGCAGGCCGGAGTAGGTCCAGCCGGCGACGGACGGCGTGATCTCCACCGACCACGGGCCGTTTGCGGCCTTGCCGTACGGGATGTAGGTCATGAGCCGGCTCCTCTCACCAGCGCGGCCGCGGCGTCCACGGCCGTGGCGACGTCGTCATCCGGAGGGTAGAGCAGGGCCCGACCGACCACGAGCCCCCGCACGCCGGGCAGCCGCAGCGCGCGGCCCCAGTCGGCGTAGGCGGCGTCGATGTCGGGCGGGTCGCCGCCGAGCAGCAGCGCGGGCAGCGTGGTGGCGGCCATGACCCGCTCCATCTCGGCCACCGCGGGGATCTTCAGCCAGGTGTAGGCCGAGGTCACGCCGAGCGCCTGGGCGACGCTGATCGCCCGGATGACCGCGTCGGGCGACAGGTCGTTGCGGACCGAGCCGGTCTCCGAGCGCAGCGACCAGAACGGCTCGACCATCGCCATGAGCTGCCTGCGGGCCAGGTCCGTGACCGCCCGCGCGCACGACTCCAGCGTGGCGACCGTCGCATGGTCGGCCGGGTCGATGCGGCAGAGCATCTTGCCGCCGTCGAGGCGCATCGCGTCGATCGAGGCCGCGTCGAAGCCGGTGAAGCGGTCGTCCAGCTCGAACACCGAGCCCTGCAGGCCGCCCCTGTTCATCGAGCCGAAGGCCAGCTTGCCCTCCAGGGCCCCGAGGAGCAGCAGGTCCTCCAGCACGTCCGGCGAGGCCAGGACGCCGTCGACGCCCGGCCGTGCCAGCGCCACCTGGAGCCGCTCGAGCAGGTCGGGGCGGCTCGCCATGGCCAGCGGCCGGTCGCGCACGGCCAGCGCGCCCCGGGCCGGGTGGTCGGCGGCGATGACCAGCAGGCGCTCGCCGTCGGCGGGCAGGCCGCGCCGTTGCCGGTTGGCCGCGGCCCGCGCGATCTCGTCCGGCCGGGTGGCGCGGATGCGGGTGAGGTCGTCGTATCGGACGGGCCTCGGCAGCGTGATGTCGCTCAACGCTTGACCTCGCCTTCCAGCAGGGTGAGCACTTCGTCGGTGGACGGCATCGCGTCGGCGCAGGCCAGCCGGGCGGCGACGTGCGCGCCCGCGGCGTTGGCGAAGCGCACGGTGCGCTCCAGTGGCCAGCCGCGGACCAGCCCCAGGCAGACCGCCCCGCCGAACGCGTCTCCGGCGCCCAGCCCGTTGACCACCTTCACCTCCACCGGCTCGACCACGACCCGCTCGTCGCCGCTGCGGGCCAGCACGCCGTGCGGGCCCATCTTGACGATCGCCACCCGCATGCCCGCGTCGAGCAGCGCCTGCGCGGCGGCCTCCGGGTCGCGCGTGCCGGTGGCGACCTCCACCTCCTCCAGGTTCCCGATCGCCACGTTGGCCAGCGGCAGCGTCTGACGGACGAGCTCGCGGGCCGAGTCGGGGGAGTTCCAGAGCGTGGGGCGGTAGTCGAGGTCGAACACGGTCCAGCCGGACGTGCGGGCGGCCAGTGCGGCGGCGTGCGCGGCGCGGCTGGGCTCCTGGCTCAGGCCGGTGCCGGTGAACCAGAACACCCGCGCCTCGCGGATCGCGGTCAGGTCGAGGGACTCGGGGGTGACTCGCAGGTCGGGCGGGTGTTCGCCGCGGTAGAAGTAGATCGGGAAGTCGTCAGGCGGGAAGATCTCGCAGAACGTGACGGGGGTGGGCGGCCCCTCGACCGTGGCCACGAAGGCGTCGTCCACGCCGAACCCGCGGATCGCCTGCCGGACGAATCCCCCGAAGGGGTCGTCGCCGACGGCGGTCACCACCGCGGCACGCAGGCCGTGGCGCGCCGCGGCCACAGCCACGTTCGTCGGGCTGCCGCCGAGGAACTTGCCGAAGGTCTCGACATGGGCCAGCCCCACGCCGGTCTGCAGCGGATAGATGTCGACGCCGGAGCGGCCGATCGTGATCAGGTCGAACAACGCACCCTCCTGGGACGAGCCTGCACTATGCCATATTGTCATGACATTCGGATGTCCGCTATGTTCCAGGCGGTAGCCCGGCAGGGAGCCGCTCGCGTACTGTCGGACGGTTGGCGGAACCCTTGCGTTACAAAGACGCAGCATGCGGGCAACTCTCCTGAAATATGGTCAGGTCTTTACGTCATATGGATGTCATGACATATTGGCCTTGACTTCCTCCCCCTTTTAGGACGTGTCGGAGGGTTTGCATGGGATTGCGGAAGAGATCGATGGTCGCGGTCCTCGCCGTGTCCTCGCTGGGGCTCGCCGCCTGCGGCCAGTCGTCCGGCAGCGGTGACACGATCGAGCTGACGATCGCCCAGAACGCCATCGCGGGCGGCAAGAACGCGGCCGCGGCCGACTTCATCGCCAAGTGGGTCATCCCCCAGTTCGAGGCGGCGGAGAAGGCGAAGGGGAAGGACGTCAAGGTCAAGTTCGTCCCCAGCGGTGTCGACGACGAGCAGTACAAGACCAAGCTCTCCCTCGACCTGAAGTCGGGCAAGGGCGCGGACGTGATCGACATCGACGGCATCTGGGCCGGCGAGTTCGCCGAGGCCGGCTACATCAAGCCGCTGTCGGACGTCGTCGGGGCCGACGCCGACAAGTGGGACGGCTGGCAGCAGATCCCCGAGTCCGTCCAGGGGCTGGCCACGTACAACGGCAAGAAGTACGCCCTGCCGATCGGCACCGACGGCCGGGTCCTCTACTTCAACAAGAGCCTCCTCCAGAAGGCCGGGCTGCCCGCCGACTGGCAGCCGAAGAGCTGGCAGGAGATCCTCGACGCCGGCACGAAGCTGAAGTCGTCGGGTGTCCCGGTGCCGATCCAGATCAACGCGGGCACCGCGATGGGCGAGGCCACCTCGATGCAGGGCATGCTGCCGCTGCTCGCGGGCGCGGGCGGCGAGGTCCAGAAGGACGGCAAGTGGACCGGCGCGTCCCAGCCGCTCAAGGACGCCCTCGGCCTCTACCAGAAGATCTACGGCGGCAGCGGCCTCGGTGACCCCAAGCTCCAGCAGGAGGCCAAGGGCCGCGACAAGTCGTTCCAGCAGTTCGCCGAGGGCAAGATCGGCATCCTGATGGAGGGCGACTACTTCTGGCGCGGCGTCGTCAACCCCAAGGACGGCATCGCCAAGATGGCCGACCGCGACCAGAACGTCGGCTACGCCATGATCCCCGCCATCGAGCCCGGCAAGGGGCTGCGCGGCCAGGACTTCGTCAGCATGTCCGGCGGCGCGCTGCGCACGGTCAACCCCAACAGCAAGCACCCGAAGGAGGCCTTCGAGCTGCTGACCTTCACGCTCTCGCCCGACGCGCTGAAGGAGGAGACCAAGAACGGCAACGTGCGCATCACCCCGCGCACCGACGTCAACAAGGAGATCCTCGCGGGCGAGCCGCTGCTCACCTTCATCTCCGAGAAGGTGCTCCCGCTGACGGCCTACCGCCCGCCGGTCGCCGTCTACCCGCAGGTGTCGGCGGCGCTGCAGGAGGCGACGGCGGCCGTGGTCGGCGGCAAGACGCCCGACCAGGCGGCCGCCGAGTACCAGACGAAGCTCGAAGGACTCGTCGGTGGCGCAGGCAACATCGCCTCCTGAGGTCGTCAGGGACGCCACGGCCCGCCGCTACAGTTCGGACGCGGCGGGCCTGGGCAGGCTGAGAGCGGGCGCGTTCGTGGCGCCCGCGATGGTGCTCATCGCGGTGTTCCTGGTGTTCCCCGCGCTCTGGGTCATCTACCTCGGCCTCACCAACTACCGGCTCACCGGCGTCGAGGCCGCGGAGCCGCGGGTCGTCGGCCTCGACAACTTCGTCAAGGCGCTGTCGGACCCCACGTTCTGGAACTCCACCTGGCTGACCGTCCAGTTCGTGCTCGGCTCTGCCGTGATCGGCCAGGTCGTGCTCGGCTTCACGATCGCCTGGCTGCTGCGCGACAGGCGCGGGCCGCTGAAGCGGATCGTCGAGGGCCTGGTCATCCTGGCCTGGATCCTGCCCAGCGCGGTCGTCTCGTTCCTGTGGGTGGCGCTGCTCGACCGCGACGGCGGGACGCTGAACACGCTGCTCGGCATCCCCGGCTTCGCCTGGCTGCTCGACCACCCGATGCTGTCGATCATCGTCTTCAACACCTGGCGCGGCACCGCGTTCTCGATGATGCTCTACGGCGCGGCCCTCGGAAACGTGCCCCCCTCGCACCTGGAGAGCGCCCGCCTGGCCGGAGCCTCCGGCTGGCAGCAGCTCAGGGACGTCGTCTTCCCGCACATCAGAGGGCACATCCTGACCAACCTGCTGCTGATCAGCCTGTGGACGTTCAACGACTTCACCCCGTTCATGCTCACCGCGGGCGGACCCGACGGAAAGTCGGAGGTGCTGGCCGTCTACGTGTACAACGTGGCGTTGAAGGGCGGCCAGCTGGGCTACGGCGCCGCGGTCTCCACGGTCATCCTGCTGATCAACCTGGTCGTGGCGGTGTTCTACCTGCGCCTGCTCAGGAGTAAGAAATGACGCGGTTCGTGCTGGGCAGGATCGGCTTCTACACGCTGATCGCGGTCCTGCTCGCCTTCTTCACGATCCCGCTGCTCTGGCTCGCCTCGGCGCCGTTCACCTCCGACCCGACGTACGAGGTCAAGGTGCCGGACTTCACCTGGGAGAACTTCCAGGCGATCCTGGAGCACCCGTACGCGCTGCCGTCGCTGTTCAACTCGGTCCTGCTGGCGGTCGGCACCGCCCTGCTCGTGGTGCTGCTCGCCGCGCTGGCCGCGTACGCGCTCAGCCGGGTCCGCCTGCCGGGACGCGACGTGCTCCTGTACGCGCTGCTGCTGCTCTCCTCGATCATCACCGGCACGGCCGCGATGGTGCCGATCTTCCAGCTCGCGGTGGAGCTCAACCTGATCGACTCCCAGTTCGGGCTGATCCTCATCCTGACCGGCGGCCTGCTCCCGGCGGCGATCTTCATGCTCAAGGACTTCATGGACTCCACCCCGAAGTCCTACGAGGAGTCCGCCCGCGTCTTCGGCGCCTCGCCGCTGCAGATCGTCCGCCACGTGGTCGTCCCTCTGGTGCGTCCCGGTCTGGCGACCATCGCGGTGTGGGCCGTGGCGAACGTCTGGGGCAACTTCCTGATGCCGTACCTGCTGCTCAGCGACGTGGAGAAGCAGCCCGCCGCGGTGATCATGTACACCCTCTACACCGAGGGCGGCCAGGCCAACCTCCAGCTCCTGTCCACGTTCGGCCTGCTCTACTCGGTCCCCGTGGTGCTCATGTACCTGTTCGTCAGCAAGAAGTACGGCTTCCGCTTCCACGGAGGGATCAAGCGCTGATATGGCCGCAATCGAACTGCGAGGCCTCACCAAGGTCTACCCCGGTGGCGTGACGGCGCTCGACTCGCTCGACCTGGTCATCCCCGACGGTGAGTTCTTCGCCCTGCTCGGCCCCTCCGGCTGCGGCAAGACCACGCTGCTGCGCACCATCGCGGGGCTGGAGACCGCCACCGGCGGCGCCGTCGTCATCGGCGACCGCGACGTCACCGGCGTCCAGCCGGGAGCCAGGGACGTGGCGATGGTCTTCCAGGACTACGCGCTCTTCCCGCACATGGACGTCGCCGACAACATCGCCTACCCCTTGCGCATCAAGAAGGTCGCCAAGGCGACGCGGCGCGACAAGGCGCAGGAGGTGGGGGCCAGGCTGGGCCTGGACCACCTGATGGACCGCCGCCCCGGGCAGCTGTCCGGCGGGCAGCAGCAGCGCGTCGCGCTGGCCCGCGTGATGGCCACGCAGGCCCAGGCGTTCCTGTTCGACGAGCCGCTGTCCAACCTGGACGCCCGGCTCCGCCTGGAGGCCAGGACGTTCCTGAAGAAGCTCCAGCGCGAACTGGGGGTCACCACCGTCTTCGTCACCCACGACCAGGCCGAGGCCCTGGCCATGGCCGACAGGATGGCCGTCATGGAGGCGGGGCACATCCGGCAGATCGGCACCCCGGCCGAGGTGTTCCAGCGTCCCGCCAACACCTTCGTCGCCGGATTCATCGGCTCGACCCCGATGAACCTGCTCGACGGCGTCGTGCGCGGCGACACACTGGAAGTGGCCGGGTGCAAGGTGCGGGTGCCCACGTCCGCCGACGGGACTCTGACCGATGGCGAGCCGATCGTGTTCGGGGTACGCCCGGAGTACATGTCCTACTCCGTCGAGCCCGTCGAGGGGGCGCTGGGAGGGAAGGTGGCCATCGTGGAGAACCTGGGAGCGTCCCATCTGGTGACGCTGGAGGTCGGCGACGTGCCCGTGCAGGCGGTCGTGCCCGAGGGCAGCGAGCCGTCGCCGGGCCAGACCGGATACGCGCTGCCGCGCCGGGACCGCGCGCTGGTCTACCGCGACGGAGAGCTGGTGACGGCGTGACGGTGATCAAGGGCCGTTGGAGCCTGGACGACCGGCTGGAGCGGATGCTGCGCGAGGTGCCGTTCGAGGTGCCCCCGGGCACGGCCGCGGTGACCGTGCGGCTGCGCTTCGACCGCTCGCTCGGGGTCCTCGACCTCGGATGCGGCTCGCCACGGGGCTTCCGCGGCTGGTCCGGCGGCGCGCGCGACGAGTACACGATCACCACCGACTGGGCGACGCCCGGCTACCTGGCCGGCGAGCCGGAGGCGGGCACCTGGCAGGTGTGGCTGCGGCTGCACCGGGTGCCGGCGCAGGGGCTCGACTACACGCTGGAGATCGACACGGCGTCCACGGCGCCCGAGCGGCCCGTCGTGGTGGAGCCCCCCGTCGGGGAGCGGCCACCTCGCCGCGACATTCCCGAAATAGACGGCATGAGGTGGCTCGCCGGCGACTTCCACGCGCACACCCTGCACAGCGACGGCGCGCTCACCATCCCCGAGCTGGCCGAGCTGGCCAAGGCGCAGGGGCTCGACTTCCTGACCGTCACCGACCACAACACGGTCAGCCACCACCCCGAGCTGGCGCGGACCCGCCGCGGCATCGCCCTGCTGCCCGGCCAGGAGGTCACCACCGACCGCGGCCACGCCAACGTCTTCGGCGACGTCGGCTGGGTGGACTTCCGCCGCCCCGCCGACTCCTGGGTCGCGCACGCCCGCGACCACGGCGGGCTGATCTCGATCAACCACCCGCTGGGCGGCGACTGCGCCTGGCTCCAGCCGCTGACCGAGCGCCCCCGGATCGCCGAGGTCTGGCACTCCGGCTGGTGGGACCGGCGCTGGGGCGCCCCTCTGGCCTGGGCCGCCGCCTGGCGCGACGACGTGATCGCGATCGGCGCCAGCGACTTCCACCGCCACGGCGACGACGGCCTCCCGGGCGCACCGACCACCTGGGTCCTGGCCGAGGACACCGGCCAGGTCTTCGACGCGGTGGCCGCCGGTCGCACCGCGATCTCGGCCGGCCCCGGCCGGCCGCTGCTCGTCAGGCTCGGCGACGAACTGCTCGCGCTGGACGCCGAGGGGCTCGTCCTGGTGCGTCCGGACGGGGACCGGCAGGTGATCCGCGGCGAGCGCGTCCTCGTGCCCGCCGGAGCGGGATCGCACCGATTGGAAACCTACGAGAACGAGGTGATGGCGATATGCGCCTGACCAGTGTCGCCAACGCTCCCGTGAGCTTCGGCGTGTTCGAGCTGAGCGACGCGCCGCCGCCGCTGACCGCCGATGAGATGGTCCGCGCGATCGCCGACGCCGGGTACGAGGGCATCGACAGCGGCCCGATCGGCTACCTCGGCACCGGCGACGACCTGGCGAAGCGCCTCGACGGGCTGCTGCTCGCCGGCGGCTGGGTCGATCTGCGCTACAGCGACCCGGACGCGTTCCAGAGCGGCCTGGCCGGGCTCGACGCGGCCCTCGACGTGTTCGCGGCGGCCCCCGCCGCCCCCGCGCACCTGGCTCCGCGTCCGACGCTCGCCTGCTCGGGCACGCCCGCGCGCTTCGCCAGGCCGGGCGGGAACGCTCCAGGGCTGGAACCGTCGGAGTGGGCGGGCTACGCCGCGCGGGTGCAGCAGGCCGTCGACCGCTGCCGTGAGCGCGGTTTCGAGCCCGCCTTCCACCATCACCTCGGCACCTACGTGGAGACCCCCGAGGACGTCGAGCGCCTCCTGGAGCTCACCGACGTGCAGCTCTGCCTCGACACCGGCCACCTGCTGCTCGCAGGGGGAGACCCGGTGACCGCGCTGCGCGACTGGTCGAGCCGGGTCGGGCACGTCCACATCAAGGACGGCGACAGGCAGATCCTCGCGCAGGCGCTCGCCGACGGCGTGGACCTGCGCGAGCTGATGGGCCGCGGCGGCTTCGCCCCGCTCGGCGAGGGCGAGCTGGACCTGCCGGGCGTGGTCCGCACGCTCGACGAGATCGGCTACCAGGGCTGGGTCATCATCGAGCAGGACACGCTGCCGGGCCGCCGGACGGTCGCGCAGAACATCGCCGATCAGGCGGAAAATCGCGAGAAGTTGAGAGAGCTGGGACTTTGACGCGGGAGGATCGGGCTGTGAGGATCGCGCTGGTCGGATGCGGAGCCGTCACGCAGGCGGTCTACGTGCCGCTGCTGTCGCGGCGGCGGGAGCTGTTCGAGGTGACCGCCGTCTGCGATCTGTCGGCGACACTCGCCGACGCCGTCGGCGACCGGCTGGGCGCTCCCGGCCGCTACACCGAGCTGGAGCGCATGCTGGCCGACGGCGGCTTCGACGCCGTCCTCATGCTCGCCTCCGGCTCGCACGGCGAGGCGGTCCGGCAGGCGCTGGCGGCCGGGTACGCGGTGCTCTGCGAGAAGCCGCTCGCGCTGACCAGGGCCGAGGTCGAGGCGCTGCCCGAGGGGCGGCTCATGGTCGGCTACATGAAGCAGTACGACCCGGCTGTGCGCCGGGCCGAGCAGCTCCTGGCCGAGCTGGGCGGGGCGGAGGCGATCAGGTCGGTCGAGGTGACCGTCCTGCACCCGAGCGGGGAGTCGCAGCTCGCCTTCGCCAACCTGACCCGCGCCCAGGACGTCGTGCCCGGCCTGCTCGCCGAGCTGCGCAAGGCCGAGGACGCCCTGGTCTCCGCCGCTCTCGGGGAGGCGGCCGACCCGGCCACGCGGGCGCTCTACAACGTCGCCCTCGGCTCGATATGTCATGACTTGTCGCTCTTGCGGCGCTTCACCGGATCGCCGTCCGTCATCGACCACGTGGAGACCTGGGGCCCCGGGCCCGGGTCGATCGAGATCTCCGGGCCGCTGCCCGCCACCGGACGGTTCAGCATCCGCTGGCACTACCTGGAGGACTACCCCGCCTATCGCGAGACCGTGGCCATCCACCACGAGCGCGGCACGCTGGAGCTGGTCTTCCCCGCGCCGTACCTGATGAACGCGCCCACCACGCTCACCGTGGTGTCGGGTGCCGAGACCCGCACCGAGTTCCGCGACGTGACCGAGGCGTTCGAGGTGCAGCTCGCCGCCTTCCACGCCTACGTCACCGAAGGCCGGGCGCCGCTCACCGGCGAGGCCGGCGGCCTCGAGGACATCGTCACCGCCCAGCGCATCGCCGCCCGCTACGCCGTCCAGCACGGCCTGCCCATCGGAGGGGAAGCAGCGTGACCACGGAGATCGTCGTCGTCCCGCACACGCACTGGGACAGGGAGTGGTACGAGCCGTTCCAGCGCTTCAGGCTGCGGCTCGTGGCGCTGCTCGACGAGGTGCTCGACACCATGGAGCGCGAGCCCCGCTACCACTTCACCCTCGACGGTCAGCTCGCCTGCGTCGACGACTACCTGGAGGTGCGTCCGGAGAACCGCGACCGCGTCGCCGCGCTCGTCGAGTCCGGACGGCTGGCGGTGGGCCCGTGGCAGATTCTGCTCGACGAGTTCCTCTGCTCGGGCGAGAACATCGTCCGCAACCTGGAACTGGGCATGGACCGGGCCGACAAGCTCGGCGGGGCCATGCCGGTGGGCTACCTGCCCGACATGTTCGGGCACACCGCGCAGATGCCGCAGATCCTGAGGCTGGCCGGGCTGCTCCACGCCTGCGTCTACCGAGGGGTGCCGTCGTCCGTCGTCACCGACGCGTTCGCCTGGGTCGCGCCCGACGGCACCGCCATCCGCACCCAGTACCTGCCCGCCGGCGGGTACGGCAACGGGGCGCACCTGTTCGAGGACCCGGGCCGGCTCGCCGAACGTGCCGAGACCTTCACCCGGACGATGCGCGAGTGGCACGGCCCCGACGGGCCGCTGCTCGCCATGTACGGCACCGACCACTCCGCCCCGGTGCGCGGCCTGCCCGAGATGGTGGCCGCCCTCGGCGCCCGCATGGACACCCTGACCGGCTACGTCACCGCCCACTCCGCGGACGTCGACGGGCTGCCCCGCGTGACCGGTGAGCTGCGCTCCCACGCCCGCGCCAACATCCTGCCCGGCGTCATCTCCGTGCGCGCGCACGTCAAGCAGGCCATGGGACGCGCCGAGCGGATGGTCGAACGCTACGCCGAACCGCTGGCCACGCTCTGGGGCGCCGACTGGCCCGGCCGCTTCCTCGACATGGCCTGGTGGCGGCTCGTCGACGCCAGCGGCCACGACTCGGTGACCGGCTGCGGCGTCGACGACACGGCCCAGCAGGTGGCCGCCCGCATCGCCGAGGCGGAACAGCTCGGGCAGGCCGTGCGCGACATGGTGACGGCCAGGCTCGCCGCCGCGGTGCCGTCCGGCGGGATGCTGGTCGTCAACCCGACGCCGGCCACCCGGCGCAGCGTCGTGCTGCTGGACGTCGCCGGCACCGACCCGCTGGTGGACCCGTCGGGGGCGCGCGTGGCCACGCAGCCGCTGGAGCACGCGCCGATCCTGCTGCTGGACGAGCGGATGGACCCGGCCACGGCCCTGACGTTCATCCACGGCACCGAGTTGTACGGGCAGCACATCACCGGCTGGAACGTGAAGGGCGAGACCCTCACCTTCACCGTGGCCCGCGAGTCCACCGTGCCGTTCAACGTGGCGGAGCTGCGCGGATCGCTCGACGGGGTGTCGCGCGTCCGCATCGAGGCCGAGCCGCGCCGCACCGTGGCCGCGCTCGTCGAGGCGCCGCCGCTCGGCCACACCAGCGTGCGGCCCGCGCCGTTCGACGCCGCGGCCGAGGCTCCCGAGATGCCCGAGTCGCCGGTCACGTTCGACGGCGGGCGGGTGCTCGACAACGGGCTGCTGCGGGTCGAGGTCGCCCTCGACGGGACCCTCACCCTGACCGGCGCCGACGGCACCACGCTCACCGGCGCCGGGCGCATCGTCGACGGCGGTGACATGGGCGACACCTACAACTACGCGCCCCCGGTCAACGACCTGCTCATCACGCTGCCGGAGGCCATCGAGGTCGACCTCGTCTGCTCGGGCCCGCTCGTGGCGGCGCTCGACGTCCGGCGCACGTACAGGTGGCCGGCGGCGGGCGACGGCGTCGAGTTCACCCCCGAGCTGCCCGCGAAGTCCCGCACCGCCGAGATGGAGCGGATCGTCGTCGACACCCGCGTCGAGCTGCGGGCGGGCGAGCCGTTCGTCCGGCTGCGCGTCGCCTTCGACAACCGCTGCGTCGACCACCGGGTCCGGCTGCACGTGCCGCTGCCCGCCAAGGCGTCCGTCTCGCACGCCGAAGGCCAGTTCGCGGTCGTCGCCCGCGGCCTGACCGCGGAGGCCGGCTGCGGCGAGACCCCGCTCCCGACCTTCCCCGCCTCCTCCTGGGTGGCGGCCGGGGGAGTCGCGGCCCTGCTGGAGCACGTCACCGAGTACGAGCTGGTCGAGGGCGGCTCCGAGCTGGCGCTCACCCTGCTGCGCTCGGTCGGCTACCTCTCCCGCAACCGCAACGCCCTGCGCCCCGAGCCCGCGGGCCCCCAGCTGCCGACCCCGGCCGCCCAGTCGCGCGGCCTCCGCTCGGTGAACCTCGCGCTCATGCCGTACGGCGGCACCTGGCAGGACGTCCTCCCGGCGGCCGAGACCTTCAGGCACGACCTCGTCGTCACCCCCGGAACCGGCGCCCCCAGCCTCGCCCAGCCCGACCCCGCCCCCGGCCTGTCGGTGACGGGCGACGGCGTGGTCATGACCTCGCTCAGGTCCCGTGAGGAGTGGCGGGAGCTCCGCGTCGTCGCTCTCACCCCGACGCCCACGCAAGCGCTCGTCGAAGGGAGTTTCACCCAGGCCCGCCGAGCCGACCTCCGCGGCCGCCCCGGCGACCCCCTGCAGGTCGAGGACGGCACTCTCCGCCTCTCGCTGCGTCCCTGGGAGATCGCCACCATCCAGCTGACCACCTGACGCCCGTGAGAGGATCCCTTCGCAGTATGTGCTGGTTCGACCGTGAAGGGGCGGAATGTACGCGATATCTCTGGGTGACGACGGCGCGGAGCTGCGCCCGCTCGAGCCGTGGCGGGCCGAGGAGTTCCTGACCCACATGGATCGAGGACGGGAGTTCATCGGGCAGCACATCGCGATCGCGGACGCCGTGACCGACCTGGAGTCGAGCCGCTCGATTCTCCAGTCATACGCGGAGAAGGCCGCGGCCGACACCGGACGGATCTACGGCATCTGGACGGACGGCAACCTGGTCGGCGGAGTCCTCTTCCGGACGATGGACATCGGGCACGGCACCGCCGAGGCGGGCTGCTGGCTGGAGCCGTCGGCGGTGGGCAAGGGGCTGGTGACCAGGGCCGCGCGCGTGATCATCGACTGGGCCGTCGAGGAGCGCGGCATCCACCGCGTGGAGTGGCGGGTCTCGGCGGCGAACGAGGCCAGCATCGCCGTGGCCCGGCGGCTCGGGATGACCAAGGACGGTGTGCTGCGCGAGAGCTACCTGTACCGGGGTAAGCGGGCCGACATGGAGGTCTGGTCGGTGCTCGCGCCGGAGTGGCGCGCGGGCAAGCGGGCGTCCTAGAGCCGACGGCCCGCCGGCTGTCGCGGAGTGCGGGCGCGCGCGCCGTTACTGGTCGTGCAGGCCCAGCTGGCGGGCGGCGCGAATGGCCAGCCAGACCTCGGCGAAGGCGGTTGCGGGCCATCGCCACCTGCAACGCCGCCACGGTGGCGATGTGCTGCACCATCGCCAGCCCCGCCGGGCGCGCGCCCTCACGCTCGAACGCCACCAGGAAACCCGCCGCGCCACCGGGCGCGGGCACCGGGAGCACGAAGCCGCCGGGGATCGTGGGCGGCGCGTCCGGCTGCGAGGGCAGCACGTCGCGAGGCGGCACCGGGACACCCGGCAGCGGTCGGTGCCGCTGATCGTCAGCGCCGCCGCCGAACCGGTCAGGTGAGACCGGTGGAACGGGTGGGTCAGCGGGTACCCCAGGAGTACGTCTGCTTGCGGAGTTTGAGGTAGACGAACGACTCCGTGGCGCGTACGGCGGGAATGGCGCGGATCTTGCTGAGGATCTCCAGCAGGTGCCGGTCACCCTCGCAGACCACCTCGACGATCACATCGAAGGAGCCAGCGGTGAGCACCACATAGTCGATCTCGTCGATCGCCGCCAGCTCGTCGGCCACCGACTCCAGGTCGCCCTCGATGTTGACGCCGATCATCGCCTGGCGGGGGAACCCGAGCGTGAGCGGGTCGGTGACCGCGACGATCTGCATGACCCCGGTGTCCTGCAGTCGCTGGACGCGTTGCCGCACCGCCGCCTCCGACAGGCCGACGGCCTTGCCGATGGCCGCGTAAGGCCGTCGTCCGTCGCCCTGGAGCTGCTCGATGATCTGTTTGGAGAGATCGTCGAGCACCACCTGCCCGGGAGTCGCGTCACTGCTGCGGCGTGCGCGCGGGGGCGTGGTCATTACGAGGAGACCTCCTAGCGGTCCGGCGTTATGGGGGCGTTCCCTCCACATGGCCGTCCTGTGTGCGACATGTTGTCAGTTCTGCTGGCCCTGTCAAGCGAATTCGTAGCAATTTGGTATCTTCACCACGAAATCCCTTGTCCTGATGCACCTGACCTGTAAGAGTCACGGCATCTCAGCCACCTCACCAGGAGGTCATACCTTGACCACCCGTCTGCAGAACTTCATCAACGGTGAGTTCGTGGACGCCAAGAGCGGCCGATTCTCCGACGTCATCGACCCGTGCACGGGCGAGGCCTACCTGCAGGCCCCGATCTCCGGCCAGGAAGACGTCGATGCTGCCTTCGCCGCCGCGGCTGCCGCGTTCGAGTCATGGGGACGGACCACCCCGGGAGAGCGGGCGAACCTGCTGCTCAAGGTCGCCGACGCGATCGACGCGCGGGCCGACGAGATCAACGAGGCGGAGTGCCTGAACACCGGCAAGCCGCGCGCCCGGATGGCCGAGGACGAGACGCCCGTCGCGGCGGACCACTTCCGCTTCTTCGCCGGCGCCGCCCGCACCCTGGAGGGCCCGACCGCGGGCGAGTTCCTCGCCGACCACACCAGCGTCATCAGGCACGAGCCCATCGGGGTCGTCGGCCAGGTCACGCCCTGGAACTACCCGATGATGATGGCGGTCTGGAAGATCGCCCCTGCGCTGGCCGCGGGCAACACGATCGTGCTCAAGCCGTCCGACACCACGCCGGCCGCCACGCTCAAGCTCGCCGAGATCCTCGGCGACGTGCTGCCCGCGGGCGTCTTCAACGTCGTCACCGGCGACCGCGAGACCGGCGCGCTGGTCGTCGGCCACCCGACGGCGGCGATGGTCGCGATCACTGGGTCGGTCGGCGCGGGCATGTCGGTGGCGCGCACCGCCGCCGACGACCTCAAGCGGGTCCACCTGGAGCTCGGCGGCAAGGCCCCTGTCGTGGTCTTCGAGGACGTCAAGGACCTGGCCAAGGCCGCGGCCGACATCGCCACCGCCGGCCTGTACAACGCGGGCCAGGACTGCACCGCCGCCTGCCGCGTGCTCGTCCAGGAGAGCGTGCACGACGAGTTCGTGGCCGCGCTCGCCGAGGCCGCCGCGGCCACCGTGACCGGCGACCTGTCCACCGAGGACGCCCTGTACGGCCCGCTCAACAACGAGAACCAGCTCGCCAGGGTTCAGGGCTTCATCGAGCGGGTCCCGGCGCACGCCAAGGTCCTCACCGGCGGTCAGCGTGTCGGCGACAAGGGGTACTTCTTCGCCCCCACGATCGTCGACGGGCTCAAGCAGGACGACGAGATGGTGCAGAACGAGGTGTTCGGCCCGGTCATCACCGTCCAGACGTTCACCGACGAGGCCGACGCGCTGACCAAGGCCAACGACGTCAAGTACGGGCTGAGCGGCTCGGTCTGGACGTCCGACCACGGCCGGGCCATGCGCATGTCGAACCGGCTCGACTTCGGCGTGGTCTGGGTGAACACGCACATCCCGTTCGTGTCGGAGATGCCGCACGGCGGCTTCAAGCACTCCGGGTACGGCAAGGACCTGTCGGTCTTCGGCCTGCACGACTACACCAGGGTCAAGCACGTCATGCACTACATCGGCGAATAACGCGAAAAGTTGGGACAAGTCCTGGATATGACCGAGCACCGGGAGAGCGAACCCGGCGCGATCGAGCAGAGCGCGATCGAGCTAGAGGACGTCGTCAAGGAGTACCTCTCGCATGGCGAGGTCGTCCAGGCGGTGAAAGGTGTCACGCTGGGCATCGCCGAGGGGGAGTTCTTCTCCCTCCTCGGCCCGTCCGGCTGTGGCAAGACCACGACCATGCGGATGATCGCCGGTTTCGAGGAGCCCTCGAAGGGCCTGATCAAACTGCACGGCCGGGACGTCACGAACGTCCCGCCGAACAGGCGTGACGTCAACATGGTCTTCCAGTCCTACGCGCTCTTCCCGCACATGAGCGTCTGGGACAACGTGGCGTTCGGGCTGAAACAGCGCAAGACGCCGCAGGACGAGATCAGGCGGCGCGTCGGCGAGATGCTGGAGATCGTCGATCTCACCGGCAGGGAGAAGCGCCGGCCCCGCGAGATGTCCGGGGGCCAGCAGCAGCGCGTGGCGCTGGCCCGCGCCCTGGTCAACAGGCCCAGGGCCCTCCTGCTCGACGAGCCGCTCGGCGCGCTCGACCTCAAGCTGCGCCAGGCCATGCAGATCGAGCTCAAGCGCATTCAGCGCGAGGTCGGCATCACCTTCGTGTACGTGACGCACGACCAGGGCGAGGCCCTCACGATGAGCGACAGGATCGCCGTCATGAACGACGGCCTGGTCGAACAGCTGGCAGGGCCGCGCGAGATCTACGAGCGGCCGGCGACGGCGTTCGTGGCGGGCTTCATCGGCACCTCCAACCTGCTGACAGGGCCCGCGACCGGCGGGGTGCTCAAGATCGGCGGCGGCCGGGTGCTGGTGCCGGGGCAGGACGGCGAGGTCACGGTCACCGTCCGTCCGGAGAAGATCACCATCTCCACGGACGAGCCCGCAGGCGACGTCAGCGCGGTGCCGGGCACCGTCGCCGAGGTGGTCTACCTGGGCACGTACAACAGCTACGCCGTGAGCCTCGCCGACGGGGCCGAGGTCACGGTGTTCCAGCAGAACGCGCACGACTCGACGACCACCGCGGAGCGGGGCGACTCCGTGTGGCTCTCCTGGCGGGCGCAGCACTCATATGCGATTGGAAGCTGATAGCACCTCATGAACCCCCTGAACAACCCCGCCCTCCTGAGGGGTATGACGCAGCCCCGCACCCGTCGCGACGCCTTCAGGATCGCCGGCCTGTCCGCTGCCGGGCTCGCCCTGGCCGCGTGCGGCGTGGAGGGCAAGAAGGCCGCGCCGCCCAAGGCCGACGCGGTCAAGGACTTCTGGTCCAAGCAGACCAAGCACGGCCACGTGGTCTTCGCCAACTGGCCCGAGTACATGCCCGAGGACCAGGCGCCGCTGAAGAAGTTCCAGCAGCAGACCGGCATCTCCTACGAGTACAAGGAGGTCATCCAGGAGAACGCCGAGTTCTTCGGGAAGGCCGACCCGGTGCTGCGGGCCGGGCAGCCGCTGGGCTACGACATCGTGGTGATGACCAACGGCGTCCAGCTCCAGCACATGATCGAGCTGGGCTACGTGGTGCCGCTCGACCACTCGCAGATCCCGAACTTCCTGGCCAACGCGGGTGACAAGTACAAGGACCGGTCCTACGACCCGGGCAACGTGTACACGATGCCGTACTCGTCGGGCGTGACCGGGATCGCGTACAACACCAGGTACGTCAAGGACGACATCAAGAGCATCGAGTCCCTGTTCGACCCCAAGTACAAGGGGCGGGTCGGGATGATGAACGACGCCCAGGAGATCGGCAACTTCGGCATGATCGCGCTGGGCATCGACCCGGAGAAGTCGACCGAGGCCGACTGGAAGAAGGCCGGGGAGAAGCTGAAGGCCCAGCGCGACGCGGGAATCGTCCGGAAATATTACGACCAGAGCTACATCGACGCCGTGTCCAAGGGCGACATCTGGATCTCCATGGCCTGGTCGGGCGACGTCTTCCAGCGCCAGCTCGCCGGCGAGCCGGTCAAGTTCGTGGTGCCCGAGGAGGGCGGCACGATCTGGACCGACAACATGCTCATCCCCAAGGGCGCCGCGAACCCGCTCGACGCGCTCATACTGATGGACTACCTGTACCAGCCCGCCATCGCCGCCGAACTGGACGAGTTCATCCAGTTCGTCACCCCGGTGCCCGCTGTCCAGGACCTGCTGCGTGAGAAGGCCGGGGCCGCGAAGGGCGGGGCGAAGAAGTCGCTGCTGCAGATGGCCGACAGCCCGCTGATGTTCCCGTCCGAGGCCGACTACGCCAAGCTGCGCAACTACACCAAGCTGACCACCGCGCAGGAGCAGGTCTTCAACCCGATCTTCCAGTCGATCACGCAGGCCTAGATGAGACGGCTCACCCCCTACCTGCTGGCGCTGCCGAGCTGGATGTGGCTGGCCATCTTCCTGGTCGTCCCGATGGTGGCGATGGCGTCGGTGTCGCTGCAGACCGGCAACGCGATCGACGGCTTCGCCATGACGTTCAGCTTCTCCAACTACACCGACGCCATCGGCACGTACAGCACACAGCTCCTGCGCTCGCTGCTCTACGGCGCGCTCGCCACGGTGGCCATGCTGGTGATCGGCTACCCGGTGGCGTACTGGATCGCCTTCAAGGGCGGCACGCGCAAGTCCGTGTACCTGTTCCTGCTGCTGCTGCCGTTCTTCGTGTCGTTCGTGCTGCGGACGATCTCGTGGAGCTTCCTGCTGGCCGACAACGGCGTCCTGTTCGGCACGCTGAAGAGCTGGGGCGTGCTCCCGGCGGAGTTCCACGTGCTGGCCACCACCCTGGCGGTGGTGGGCGGCCTCACCTACAACTTCCTGCCGTTCATGATCCTGCCGATCTACGTGGCGCTGGAGCGGGTCGATCCGCGGGTCATCGAGGCCGCCTACGACCTGTACGCGTCCAGAGGGGCGGCCTTCCGCAGGGTGGTGCTGCCGCTGTCGCTGCCGGGGGTGTTCGCCGGGGTGCTGATGACGTTCGTGCCCGCCACGGCCGACCCGGTCAACGCGCAGATCCTCGGCGGCACCGCCAACACCATGATCGGCAACATCATCCAGACCGCGTACCTGACGAACCTCGACTACCCGACGGCCTCGGCGCTGTCGTTCACGCTGATGGCGGTGCTGCTCGTGGGTATCTTCGTGTACGCGAGGGCGCTCGGCACCGAGAACGTGCTCGAGGCGGCGGCGCGATGAGGGGCGGCAGGCTCGGCGACAGGCTGCTGCACGGCTACACCTGGCTGATCATCGCCTGGCTGTCGTCGCCGATCGCGGTGATGATCCTGTTCGGCTTCAACGACAAGAAGAGCAAGTCGAACACCACCTGGCAGGGCTTCACGCTGAAGTGGTACCAGGAGCTGTTCAGCATCTCCGACCTGACCGTCGCGCTGCGCAACTCGCTGGTGATCGCGGTGGTCAGCACGGTCATCACCGTCGTGATCGGCACCATGCTGGGGCTGGCCGTCGGCCGCTACCGCTTTCGCGGGCAGGGCACGACCAACTTCCTGGTGTTCGCCGCCATCTCGACGCCCGAGCTGGTCATGGGCGCCTCGCTGCTCTCGCTGTTCGTGTCGGGCAACGTGCCGCGCGACGGGACCACGATCATCGTCGCGCACGTGCTGTTCTCGCTGTCGTTCGTCGTCGTGACCGTGCGGGCCAGGGTGATCGTGCTCGACCCGGCGCTGGAGGAGGCCGCCAGGGACCTCGGGGCCACCGCTTGGGGGACGTTCAGGCAGGTGACGCTGCCGTCGATCATGCCGGGCGTGCTGGCGGGGGCGATGCTGTCGTTCGCGCTCTCGATCGACGACTACGTGGTGACCAGCTTCGTCAACGGCTCGACCATCACCTTCCCGCTGTGGATTGTCGGGTCGGTGAAGACCGGCATCCCGCCGCAGGTCAACGTCATGGGTACGCTCATCTTCGGCATCGGGGTGCTGATCGCGATCGCGAACGCGGTGGCGGCCCGCCGCCGTAGCTGAACCCGTCCCATCAACTTCCCCCCGTGACCGCGGGGGGGTTTGGTGTATTCCGGCAAAGAACAGGGAGGCGAGATCGGATTCCGGCGGGGGGAACCCGCGCGCGATCACCCTTTTAGATCCCGCAATTTCACAACAAACTGACTGACTCTTCGTAGGGAAGTGGGATTTGTGGATCCGCTGAAGGCGCTTGCTGATGCGGAGCGCAAGCCGTACTGGCTGGACAGTCCGGCCAGACCCGAGCCGCGACCGCGGCTCGTCGGAAACACCACCGCCGACCTGGTCGTCGTCGGCGGAGGCTTCTCGGGGCTGTGGACCGCCCTGATGGCCAAGGAACGTGACCCCGAGCAGGACGTCGTCCTGCTCGAAGGCCGCAGGATCGGCTGGGCGGCCACCGGCCGCAACGGCGGGTTCTGCATGGCGACCCTCACGCACGGCCTGGCCAACGGGCTGGAGCGGTGGCCGGACGAGATCGACCAGCTGGAACGCATGGGTGTGCGGAACCTGGACGAGATCGAGCAGACGCTGCGGCGTTACGGCGTCGACTGCTCCTTCGAGCGCACGGGAGAGCTGGTCGTCGCCACCGAGCCGTGGCAGCTGGAGTCGCTGAACGAACACCTCGACCTGATCGACGAGCTGGGCCTCGACTACCAGCCGCTGGACCAGGACCAGGTGCGGGCCGAGGTGAACTCGCCGACCTACCTCGGCGGGCTCTGGGAACGCAGCGGCTGCGCCATGCTCGACCCCGCCAGGCTGGCCTGGGGGCTGCGGGAGGTCTGCCTGCGGCTCGGAGTGCGGGTGTACGAGCGCAGCCCCGTCCGGGCGCTGGACGACGACGGCGTCATGATCAGCCTGCGAACCCCGTACGGCACGGTCACCGGGCGGCGGGTCGCGCTCGGCACGGGGGTGTACCAGCCGCTGCTGCGGCGGCTCAGACACCTCGTCGTGCCGGTGTACGACTACGCGCTGATGACGGAGCCGCTGTCGGACGCCCAGCTGGACTCCGTCGGCTGGCGCAACCGGCAGGGCGTCGGCGACGGCGCCAACCAGTTCCACTACTACCGGCTGACGGACGACAACCGGGTGCTGTGGGGCGGATACGACGCCGTCTACTACAACGGCGGCCTGGTCAAACCGGAGTACGACCAGCGCGACGAGACGTTCGTCAAGCTGGCCGGGCACTTCTACGACACGTTCCCGCAGCTCTCGGAGGTGCGGTTCACGCACCGCTGGGGCGGCGTGATCGACACGTGCAGCCGGTTCAGCGCCTTCTACGGCCAGGCGCACGGCGGGCGGCTCGCCTACGCGGCGGGTTACACCGGCATGGGCGTGGGGGCCACCCGGTTCGGGGCGAACGTCATGCTCGACTTCCTGTCGGGCGAGCGCACCGAGCGGACCGAGCTGCAGATGGTCCGCGAGACGCCGATGCCGTTCCCGCCGGAGCCGGTGCGGTCAGGGGTGATCCAGTTCACCCGGTGGTCGATCGCCCAGGCCGACCAGCACCAGGGCAAGCGCAACCTCTGGCTCCGCACCCTCGACCGGATGGGGCTGGGCTTCGACTCCTAGCCGCCCGTCCACCCGGTGCGGGGAGCCTGCTCGGCTGCCCGCACCGGTTCGCACGGTGCGGGCGGCCTGGCCGGTCGAGGCTCGGTCGGGCCGCTTGCGCGTCACCAGTTCCTTACCTCGTGGGCCCACGCGGTCAGCCCTGCCACGAACCCCTGCCTGTCCTGGGGCGACAGGTTGTCGAGGACGCGCAGGAGAGGTGCGGCCCGGAGGGCGACGAACCCCTCGACCATGGCGCGGTGGTGTGCGGCCAGCGACACCAGGGTCCGGCGGCGATTGGCCGGATCCTCCCGGCGCTCGACCAGCCCGGCCCGGCTGAGGTCGCCGACGAGCTCGCTCGCCGTCGTCAGTGACATGCCCATCCTGTCGGCCAGTTCGCTGACGCTGAGTGACGGCTCGACCGTCAGCTGCGGGATGACCGCGCCGTGCCTGGCGGTGAGCCGGTGACTGCGGAAGATCTCCCGCAGCTCGTCGGGCATCTCGGCCTGAGCTCGCCGGAAATAGGCCTCCACCAGGGGCACGAAGCCCAGGGCCTCCTTGACCTCCTCCGGTCGTGGCATTCGAGGGGAGGGCGGGGTGTCATCCATCACGGTCACAGGATACAGTCCCTATATCCAAACAGTTCGGATATCCGAAGTGAGGCAGTCGTGATACTGGTGACAGGGGCGACCGGCAACGTCGGCCGTCATGTGGTGAACCTGCTGCTCCAGGCGGGAGAGCAGGTCCGAGCGACCAGCCGGAACCCCGAGCGGGCCGGCCTGCCCGAGGGCGTGGAGGTGATCAGAGCCGACATGTCCCAGCCGGAGGACCTGCAGGCCGCGCTGCAGGGAGCGGATCGCGCGTTCCTGCTCCCCGTCGCGGGCCAGGTGCGCGGCTTCCTCGACGTGGCCGCGAAGGCCGGCCTCGGGCACCTGGTGCTGCTGTCCGCGCTGGCCGTGACCATGGAGCACGCGGGCGTGCTCGGGAGCGTCAACGCCGAGTACGAGCAGGCCGTGACCGAGTCAGGGCTGCCGTGGACCTTCCTGCGTCCCGGCGCGTTCATGGCGAACGACCTGCGCTGGGCGCCCGGCATCAAGAACGGCGGCGTGGTGCGCGCCCCCTTCGGGGAGGCCGCGACCGCGCCGATCGACGAGCGCGACATCGCCGCGGCGGCCACGCGGGCGCTGCTCGACGACGGGCACGCGGGCAAGGCGTACGAGCTGACCGGTCCCGAGTCGCTGACGACGGCCGAGCGGGTACGGATCCTCGGCGAGGTCCTCGGCCGTGACCTGCGCTTCGAGGAGCTGTCTCCCGAGCAGGCCCGCGAGCAGATGATCGCGCAGACCCCCGCGGTGGTCGTGGACTCGATGCTCGCGCTGTTCGGCTCGTTCGTCGGCAAGACCGCGGAGGTGTCGCCGGTGGTGCGGGAGCTGACCGGCAGCGCCCCGCACACCTACGCCGACTGGGCCGCCCGGAACGCCACGGCGTTCCGCTGACGGACGAGCCGGGTACCGGCGGATCGCCGCCCCTGGGCGACGGTCCGCCGCGTCTCACGCGAGACTGTACGCATGAGGGTTGAGTTCGCCGTCGACGGCCTCACACTGGTGGGGGAGCTGCGGGTGCCGGAGGGGGCGGGGCCGCGTCCGGGCCTGGTCTTCACCGGCCCGTTCACGGGGGTGCGCGACCAGGTGACCGGCCGGTACGCGGAGCGCCTGGCCGCGGAGGGGTTCGTCACGCTGGCGTTCGACCACCGGAACTGGGGCGAGTCCGGGGGGGAGCCGCGCCAGCACGAGGACCCGCAGGGCAAGCTGCACGACCTCCGGGCCGCGGTGTCGTTCCTGCGGGCCAGGCCGGAGGTCGACCGCGACAGGATCGGCGCGGTCGGCATCTGCTTGGGTGGCGGATATGCCATGAAATTTGCCGCCTTCGACCCTCGGGTGCGCGCCTTCGCCGGCATCGCGGGCGCCTACAACAACACGTACGCCATGCGGGCGACCATGGACTCCACGCTCGGCTCGCTGACGGAGACCCTGGAACGCGAGGACCTCGGCGGCCCGGTCGAGTACCTGCCCGCCGTCGCGACCGAGGGCGAGGCCGCCATGCCGGGCGACGAGCCCCACGCCTACTACGGCACGGAGCGGGGCGCGTCGCCGTCCTGGGTGAACCGGGTGACACGGGCCGGCATGCGCGAGCTGATCACGGTCGACAACATGATGGGGGCCGACTTCCTCTCTCCGACCCCGGCGCTCATCGTGCACGGCCTGATCGACCGGGTCTGCCGTCCTGAGGGGGCCGAGGAGGCGTTCAAACGGCTCGACGAGCCCAAGCAGCTCATCTGGGTGGACGCCAAGCAGCACACCGACCTCTACGACCGCGAGCCGTACGTGACCCAGGCGGTCGAGGCGACGGCGGCCTTCCTCCGCGAGCACCTCTGAGCGAGAGTCCGGGCGCACGCCTCGATCATCGCGGCTCGGGCAGGATCGCGGCGATCTCCGCGTAGCTCGGAACGGGTGGGGCGGGCGTGCCCTGCAGGGCCAGGAGGGTCGACAGCGCGCCCTGCAGCGAGGCGCGGTAGAGCAGCGAGCCGGTGCTCACCCTGGCCACGCCCGCCTCGGCGAGCTGCGCGAGCGTCGGTCCTCCCGGCTGGTACAGCACGTTGACCGGCAGCGGCGTGCTCGCCACCACCTCGGCGATCCCGGCCAGGTCGGCGAGCCCCGGCACGAAGACGCCGTCGGCGTGCCCGTAGGCGCGCACCCGCTCCAGGGTGTCGCCCGCCTTCAGCCAGTGCGTGTCGGTGCGGGCGTTGACGAACACGCCGTGGCCCAGCGCGCCCTCGATGATCCGCTGGTGCAGCTCGATCGGCCGGAGAGTCCCGTCGGGGCGGCCGTCCTCCAGGTTGACGCCCGCGACGCCGAGCGCCGCCAGCGCGGCGACCAGATCCGACACCTGGGCGGGGTCGTCGCTGAAGCCGCCCTCGATGTCGACTGTCACCATGACACCCAGCTCGCTGACCGTCTCGGCCAGTTCGATCGTCTCCGCCCTGGTGGCCGCGGCGCCGTCGGGCTTGCCGTGGACGGCCGCCACGCCCAGGCTGGTCGTGCCGATCGCGGGGAAACCGTGCGCGGCGAGCAGCGCGGCCGAGCCGTAGTCCCAGGCGTTCGGCAGCAGCAGCGGGTCACCGGGACGGTGCAGGTCGCGGAAGGTCACGACTCCTCCGGGAGGGCGTCCAGGACGCCTGCCGCGAGAGCGAGGGCATGGGCCGGCGCGGGGCAGGGCCGCACCCCGTACCCGAAGGTCAGATGAGGTGTCTCGCCACGGGCAGGGTCGAAGCGGGCGGCCTCGGGGAACACGTCCGGGTCGCGGTTGGCTGCCACGAGGTCGATCACCACCTCGTCGCCCGTCCGCAGGTCGAGCCGGCGGGTCGCCTTCAGCGGCGGGTCCTGGCGCAGCGTCTCGTGCAACAGCGCCTCCACGGTGTCACCGGGCCGGGCGTGGGCGAGCGCGTTGCCGACGAGCCCGGCGATGGCCGTGTGCGCCTGCAACAGGACGCAGACGCGGGCGACCGTCTCCGCCTCCTCGCCGGGGAGCAGCCTGACCAGCTCGGCCACTCCGGCGTCGGCCTCCGGGCCGACCACACCCGACAGGTAGCCGGTGGACGCGGCCTCTACCGCCGCGACCAGCTTCGCCGCGTCGTCGACGCCGAGCGCCCTGCCGAGCACCGCCGTGGGCACGCCCTGCCAGTCGCCGTGCCGCTCCAGCGTCATCGCACGGGCGGCCGACCGCAACGCGCCGGGGTCGAGCGCCGCCAGCAACTCGGTGACCAAGCGGCGCCGCTCGGCGTGCGCCGCGCCGGTGCTGAACCGCGACACCCGGGCACGCAGCCAGGCGAGCGTTCCCTCGGGCGCGTCTTGACGGACGGGCGGCGGGACGTAACGGATGTCCGAGAGCACCGCCCTGGCTTCCTCGTGGCGTGTGATGAGCATGCCCCCACGCTAGGTCGGGAACGTTTCGCCGCAGATCGAAGTGTTTCAGGCGGCGACTCGTGCCTCGACGGCGGGCGACTCGGGGGCGGACAGGGCGGGTTCGGCGGTGGCGGGAGCGTGAAGTTGCCTGGACGCCGTCGCCATCACCACGACGAGCGCGATCTCGGCCAGCACCAGCCCACGCTCCAGCAGCCCGTAGTAGGAGGCGCCGCCGATCAGGGACGACGTGACGGACGCCGGATGCGCCGCCAGGTAGACCGCCAGGGCCAGCGCCGAGGCCGCGCTCATGGCCCGGACCAGGTTCCAGCGGGGAAGCGCGGCACGTCCCCTGGCAAGGGCCCAGCCGGCGACGGGCAGCGTGGTGAAGACCACCGCGGCCGCCCAGCGGTGGATCTCGCCGGGCCAGGTGCTGAGCGCGCCGCCACCCGGGTCGGTGGGGAAGACCGCGGTCAGCATCAGCCCGCCCGCGGCCGCCAGCAGCAGCACCCGGGTGGCCGCCGTCCGCGCGGGCTCGTGCACCGCGAGCCCGTACGCCAGCGACAGGCACGCCACCGCGAACGCCAGCATGCCGAGCATCACGGGCACCAGCCCGCCGGAGACCAGCACGTAGTCGCTGATCAGCGGCTGATCGGGCAGCGCCAGCTGGGCGTAGCCGAGCGCAAGCGCCGCAGTGGCCGCGCTCACCGCGGTCACCGGGACCGAGTGCCGGAAACCTTGCGAGGTCATAGCGTCACCTCATCGTAGATCTGCTCAAAACGGGCCAGGGAGGACTGGTGGTCGTGGGTGAGCGCCAGCGCCCGGCTGGCCCTGCCGAACCGGGCCCGCAGCTCCTCGTCGGTCAGGATCGTCGCCAGGTGGCGGGCCATCGAGAGCACGTCACCCGGCTCGAACAGGAAGCCGTTGCCGTTGACCAGGTGCGGCAGGGCCATCGCGTTCGCGGCCACCACCGGCAGCCCGGACGCCATCGCCTCCAGCGTGGCGATGCTCTGCAGTTCGGCGACGCCCGGCATGGCGAACGCGTCGGCGGCGGCGAAAGCCTGCGGCATGTTCTCGTCAGGGACGAAACCGAGGAAGAACACCCGGTCGCCGACACCGATCCGCTTGGCCAGCCGCTCCAGCTCGGACCGCTGGTTGCCCTGCCCGACGAGCGCCACCTGCGCCTCGGTGTCGTTCAGCACGAACGGCAGCGCCCGCACCAGCTCGTCGAGCCGCTTCTCCTCGTCCAGACGGCCGACGAACAGGACGGTCGGCCGGTCCGGCAGGCCGAACATCTTGCGCGCCCACACCTGGGGCTCGGTGTGCGGGTGGAAGCGGGTCAGGTCGATGCCGCAGGAGACGGACTCGACCTCGCGGGTGAAGCCCTGGTCCGACAGCAGCTTGGCGGCCAGGGGGGTGGGCGTGGTGATGTGGTCGGCCCTGGAGAAGATCCGGCTGAAGTCGCGCCAGGCCAGGCGGCCCGCCTTGACCCTGAGCCGCTCGGGGATGTGCCCGAACTGGAAGAGGTTGTCGGGCATGAAGTGGTTGGTCGCCACGATCGGGGTGCCACGGCGCCGGGCGGCGGCGATCGCGGCCCTGCCGACGACGAAGTGGCCCTGGGTGTGCAGGACGTCCGGGTCGATGGCGCGCATCAGCCGGTCGAGCCTGGTCGGCACGGTGACCCGCATCGTCGGGTGGACCAGCAGCGGCGCCGAGCGCAGCCGGTGCACGATGACGCCGTCGACCACGTCCGCGGTGGCGGGCCCCTCGGCGGACTGGCAGATGACGTGCACCTCGTTGCCGCGGGCGGCCAGGCCGGTGGCCAGGCGGTGGGTGAAGACCGCGGCGCCGTTGACGTCCGGCGGGTAGGTGTCGCTCGAGATCAGGATCCGGCGCGGACGGGCGGGGGCGGGGGCGAGCTCGGCGACGGTGCTGTGCAGGGGCATGGCCATGACGTTTGACTCCGGTTTCGAATCGTGTGCCGGCTTGGGGAGAGCCGGATGAAGCGGGTTGGACCGGCTGGGGAGAGCCGGTCGAGATCGGCTGGGGGGCCGAAGGGGCACGGGTGACCGGGGATCAGCTGCGCGCCTCCAGCGGAGTGGTGCGGGCCAGGGCGACGGTGCCCGCCGCCGCCAGCCCCGCCGCGACGACGGGCGCGACACCGGTGGGCAGCGGCTCGTCGAGGAGCAGCGCGCCGAACGCCACCGCGGTCAGCGGGTCGGCGATCTGGAGCGAGGCGAACGAGACTCCGAAGTGGCCGACGGCGTAGGCCCGCTGGAGCATCATCAGGGCCAGCAGCGCGGGCACCGGCAGCGCCAGCAGGTACCACCAGTTCCACGTGCCGTCCACCAGCACCCGCATGAGCGTGGCGGTCGCGCCGTACAGCACGCCCGAGCTGGTGGCGAGCAGCGCGGCCCGGCCCGCCGGCGAGGCGACCTTCGAGCCGGCCCACAACAGCACCGACGCGATGCCGGCGACCCCGAGCAGGGTCACCACCCCGGCCGGGGCGAGGTAGGTCGGCCCGCTGGACTCCGGCACCAGCAGCACCAGTCCGACCAGCCCGGCCGCCACCAGCCCGGCCGCCGACAGCTCCCTGCGCGAGGGCCTGCGGCCGTGCAGCGCGGCCGCGATGGGCAGGGCGAAGAGCAGGCTGGCCACGCCCATCGGCTGCACGATGGTCAGCGGGCCGAGCCCGAGAGCGACGATGTGCAGGCCGCCTCCCGTCAGGATCGACACCCCTCCGAGCACCCACCGCGGACGCCGCAGTAACGCGAGCAGGCCGGACTTGGCCGTCTCCGCCGCCTCGAACTGCTGCAGGGCCGCGCCGAGCGCGAAGAACAGCGAACCGACCAGGGCGATCACCGCGGCCAGCACACTCATGCCCACTCCTCTCGCTGTGGATGGTTACCGGGCAGGGTCAAACGGACGTGTCCACGGGAAGGCGCTCCGGGGAAGCCTGGATGGCGCGTCGCTTCCTGACCCACCGGACCGCCTCGACGATCCCGGTGATGGACAGCGCGATGCCCAGGCCGAGGAGCAGGCCCTTGATCGGGTCGTTCTCGAACGCCATGCCGCCGAAGAAGCCGATCAGCCCGGAGTACAGGGCCCACGACGAGGCGGCGATCGCGTCGAAGAAGCTGAACGAGCGCAGCGGGAAGCGGACGGCGCCCATCGTCAGCGTGGTCGCCGTGCGCCCGCCCGGGATGTAGCGGGCCACCACCAGCACCAGCCCGCCACGCTCGGCCAGCGCCTTCCTCGCCCACACGAACGCCTTGCGCTCGCGCAGCCTGCTCGCGGACTTGTAGCCGATCAGGTAGGAGACGTGGTCACCGGCGAACGCGCCGAGCGCGGCCACCACCACCACCAGCGCCAGGTTCGTCTGGCCGGAGGCCGCGAACACCGCCGCGGTGATCACCGACGTCTCGGCGGGGACCACCGGGAAGAAGCCGTCGAGCAGCGCCAGCGCGAACAGCGCCAGGTACAACCACGGCGACGACATCACCTGTTGGACCAGGTCGAGAATGGCGTGCGACATTGTGTGTACTCCGATCGTTGGGGCGCACTCACAGCCTGGGGGTGCGAGGTGCCGCGGGACATCCGGGAAATCCCCGGTGGAACGCGGACCTGTCCCCGATAGGGGTCAGGGCGCATACCCCAGGACGCTAGAATCTCCGCAGGTCACGGCACATCGGACGATCGGCACATGGCATCCCCTACTTTCGTCGGGGGTCGGGGTGCGACCTCCGGTGACATCTACGATCAAACCGGCTGCCGAGGCGGGGCACAGGAGTGCGACTATCCGCCTTTCAGGTGGTGCTAACCCCACTCCCACCGGGCATCTCGCCCCACCTGCGCCGCTGGGTCCCCCGTGCGGGGGAGGAGGTTCCCCTGCTCGCGTGAGGAGGGCGGGCTCTTCGCGGAGGACGCTCGGAGCATGGGCACTCAGAGGGCCGGAATCGGCCGCATCACCGCCGCGCTGGTCGCGGTCGCCTCCATGCTTCCCTACCTCACGCTGAAGGTGCTCTGGCTGACAGGGCATCCCATCGGCGTCACCGACCCGAATGTCATGAACGACCCGACCATGGTCGGGATGAACGCGATGACGTTCGGCATGGACGTCGTCGGGTTCGTCCTGGCGGTGGCGTTCACCTCGCAGTGGGGGATGCGGCTGCCCTCGTGGCTGGTGCTCCTGCCCCTGTGGGTGGGCACCGGGCTGCTCGGGGTGGTGGTCGCCACGATGCCGATCGCCCTGCTCGTCGAGGGGATCTCGATGTTCGCCACCGGAGGCCCGATCGAGCCGTGGGTCTACATGATGGTCTACGGCGGCTTCATCGGTCAGGGCGTCGGACTGATGGCGGCCTTCGTCCTCTACGCCCGCGACCGCTGGCCCGTGGCCTTCACCACCGCGCTCGGCCACCCGTTCGTCAGCCGTACCAGGGCGTTCCAGACCGTCGTCGCCCGCGGAGCGCTGCTGGTCGGCGCCGTGATCGGCGCGACGCGTCTGTACTGGGCGTTCGGCGGCACCGCGGGCCTTCCCACGGAGGCGGTGGGCAAGGCGTCGTTCATCGGCGCCTTCCAGGACGGGTTCAAGGGGCTGGCGGTGATCGTCGGCGCGATCGCGCTGATCGTCCTGGTCAGGGCCCGAGGGCGACGCCCGTTCTGGCAGCCGCTGATCGTGGCCTGGTTCGCGTCCGGGAGCATGTTCGGATGGGGGCTCTACGCGATGATCCTCGTCGCGGTCGGCGGCCCGCTCGGCCCCGTGCGGGGCACGGTGACGCTGGTGGAGCTGTTCACCCTGCTGACCGGGCTGGTCATGGGCATGAGCGGGGCGTTCCTGCTGACGGAGCGGTCACGCGTGGGCGACGTGCAGGCGGTGCAGGAGCCGCTTGAAGGCGAAGATCGAGAAGGTGATCGCCAGGCCGCTTATCACGGCCACCGCTGACGTCCTGAGCAGCATGAACGTCCCGAGCGACTCGTGCACGGCCAGCCAGATGCTCACCGTCGAGTTGGCCAGCAGGACGAACGCCCACAGCAGGGTGATCCTGGCGAAGAACCTGCGCACCCGCTCGTGCCGCAGCACCGCGGACGGCAGGTGGATGTAGTCGAGCGTGAGCTTCTGCACCAGCGGCCTGTTCAACCGGACGGATGCGAGGAACGCCATGCTGATGCAGATGGTTCCCAGCTCGGGCTGGATGAAGAACCACACCCAGCTGCCCGTCCAGAACGCCACGGCGGCCCGCGCGGTGATCGCGATCGCGGCCAGGAACATCGTCGCGGGCACCCGGACCCCGCGGACCAGCCGCCACCCGATCCCCGCATACACCCACACCACGACCGCCGCCAGCGCGAGCTTGAAGTCCAGCAAGGTCATCGCGCCGTAGAAGACGGCCAGCGGTGCCACCACCCCTTCGAGCAGCCGGGGGATGGCTTGCCGGACGAGGGCGGTGAGGCGTGGCAGGGTTACCGGAGGATGACTCAAGGTTGCTCCGCAGATAGGCCGACGATCAGCGACTACCCGGGCTTCGCGAGACCGGGTTTGCCGGGGTGGATCGTGCGAGGTGACTTCTGGGTTACCTCGGTACGCCGAGCGAGCGCACCGGTGGCTTACCGTACCCGAGGTCTGCCGGTGCCACGGCCTCTTTTGCCACGTTCCGCCTACATCCACCGGTAATCGATCACCCAGAGTGACGTGTGTGACAGGAGAGGCCCCCACCTCACCGCCGCATCGACACCGGACAGCGGCGCACGGCCTCGCGGCAAAGCAGCCGAAGGTGTACTTTGACTCTGTGACCCGATTTGAGAATCCGGTCAACGGGTCATAGGGAGATGTGATGAGCGACGAGCGGGCCGACCGGATCCTGGACGCCGCCGGGGAGCTGCTGGTCGCGTGGGGGTACCGGCGGGTGACGATCGAGGACGTCGCGCGCCGCGCCGGGATCGGCAAGGGCACGGTCTACCTGCACTTCAACACCAAGGAAGTGCTGTTTCTCACCGTGCTGATGCGTGAGCAGGCACGGCTGCTCGACCGGTTTCTGGGCGCGTTCGAGGCCGATCCGTCCCACGCGCTCCCGAGCGAGCTGGCCAGGCTGACCTACCTGCTGGTGCACGAGGACCCGATCGTCCAGGTGATCGTCACCGGCGACACCGAGACGCTCGGTGTGCTCGCCCGCAGCGGCGCCGACCACGTCGGCCCGCTCATGAAGGCGCGCCGGCGGACGATCGCCGACTACTTCGAGGTCATGCGCGAGCACGGTGTCGTCCGCGACGACCTGGCGCCCGAGGAGCGCCTGCACGCGTTCACCGCGATCCTCACCGGATTCCTGACCGTCGATCCGTACCGGACGGACGACGAGATCTCCCGCGAGGCGAGGGGCGACTTGCTCGCGCGCACCGTCAGGTCGTCCTTCGAAACCCCGGACGCGGCCGGGCGGGTGGGCCGCGCCCTGCCGCAGGTGCTCGAGCTCTACCGGAACATGCGCGAACTGCTGGTCGAGGAGATCAGCCGACAGAAACTCACCTGAACCTCTCCTGAGTGGAGGAATCGTGGACGTCGTCAACCTGATAGACCCGGCACTCATGCAGGACCCCTTCGGCGGCTTCACTCGCATCCGGGAGGAGGGGCCGATGGTCAGGGGCTCCTTCCCGGGAGCTCCCCCGATGTGGCTGATCACCCGCTATGAGGACGTGAAGAACGTGCTCGGCGACGCCCGGTTCGTCAACAGTCCGGCGAGCGTGCCCGGGGCGGAGGTGGGCAACATCCGCGAGCAGATGATCGCGGCCAGGGCCATCGACCCGGACCTGGCCCCGTACCTCCTCGACAGCATCCTCGACGTGGACGGCGCCGACCACCTCCGGCTGCGCCGCCTGGTCTCCCGCGAGTTCACCGCCCGCCGGGTCATCGACCTGCGCCCCCGCATGACCGAGATCACCGAGTCGCTGCTCGACCGGCTGGACAACGAGACCGACCTGATCGAGGACTTCGCCTACCCGCTGCCGATCACGGTCATCTGCGAGCTGGTCGGCGTGCCCGAGGCGGACCGTTCCGCCTGGCGCGAGCAGGGGCAGGCCATGATGACCTTCACCCCCGGCGCGGTCAACGCACCGCTGCGGGCGATGGTCGAGCTGTCCCAGGACCTGATCGAACGACGGCGCGCGGAATCGGGGAACGACCTGCTGTCGGCGTTGATCCGCACCCACGACGAGGACGGCGACCGGCTGAGCGACCGCGAACTGATCCAAATGCTCGTCACGCTCATCCTGGCCGGGCACGAGACGACCACGCACCTGATCGGCAACGGCACCCTGGCCCTGCTCACCCACCCCGACCAGCTCGACCTGGTGAAGAAGGACCCGGGGCTGTGGCCGCGGGCCGTACACGAGCTGATGCGCTGGTGCGGGCCGGTACACGGCACCCAGATGCGGTACGCGGCCGAGGACGTCGAGATCGGCGGGCAGACGATCAAGAAGGGCGAGGGCGTCATCCCCATCCTGGTGAGCGCCAACTACGATCCGCGCCGCTTCGACGACCCCGAACGGCTCGACGTGACCCGTGAGCAGGACTCCCGGCGCGAGGTGCACGTGGGCTTCGGCCACGGGATGCACTACTGCCTGGGTGCGGCGCTGGCGCGCAGCGAGGCGGAGATAGCGTTCGACGCGCTGTTCCGCCGCTTCCCCGACCTCGCCCTGGCCGGTGAGCCGGAGCGGCAGTACATGCCGATGTCCTGGCGTCTCGCCAGGCTCCCCGTCCGGCTGTCCTGATCCAGGACGCGTTCGTCACGGCGAGCACCACGTGAGCCTTCACGACCGGCCGTGACGGGCGGCCACCCACGTCGGCGGGTGGGTCAGGTCGGCCTTGCCGTAAAGAACGGGTTCATCCCAGCGACGTGGTGGCGAGCTTCGCGCCGAAGCCCAGGAACAGCGCGGCCACGCCGGACGTCAGGCCCGCACTCAGGCGGCGGCGCGCCCGGAACTGCGAGGCGAGGAACGTGCCGCCGAAGATCAGCACGGTCAGGTAGAGCACGCTGAACAGCTGGATGATCGCGCCGAGGATGATGAACGACAGCGCCGGGGCGCCGTAGCCGGGGTCCACGAACGGGATGAAGAACGAGACGAAGAACAGGATCGCCTTCGGGTTCAACAAACTGATCGTCAACGCCTTGCGGAAGGGGTGCGGCACCGGACCGCCGGCAGCGCCGGGAGACGGCGCGGTCGGAGAAGAGGATGCGGGGGCGGCCACGGATGCCGACGGGGAAGGCGGAGAAGGCGGAGAAGGCGGGGAAGCCGGGGAAGCCGGGGAAGCGGATGGCGGGCGGCGCCAGGATCGCCAGGCGCCGCGGAACATCTGGATGGCCATCCACGTCAGGTATCCCGCGCCCGCGTACTTGACGATCGTGAAGAGCAGCGGGTTCGAACGCAGCAGCGCCGCCGCGCCCGCCGCCGCGAGCGCCATGAGGACGGTGTCGCCGACGAACACGCCCGCGGCCGCCCGGTATCCCTGGCGCACGCCGTGCTGGGCGGCGAACGTCAGGACGTACAGCGAGTTCGGCCCGGGCAGCAGGATGATGAAGAAGGCACCGAGGACGTACGTCCAGAGGTCGATGATGCCGAAGAACATGCCGCGCTCTCCAGGGGAAGTGGTGACACACCACGGTAGCGCGTGATTAATCGCTCGCCGCGAACCATATCCCCCCACGGAGCTGCCGGTAGCCGAGCGAGCGGTACGCCGCGTCCGCCAGCGCCTGCCCTCGGGGGATTTTCCGAATTCATCACGAAAAGATGTGCCGGGTACTCCGATCCCTTTCCCGGCGACCGGACATCAGTACCGGACAGTCGACGAAAGGACCCGATGAAGGAAACCTATTGACCGTGTAGGGAAAATAGTGAATAGCTGAGAAGATGACGCTCTGGACACCCGACCCCACGTTCTACCCCTCGCCCCGCGACGCCGCCGCGGCTCCGGCCGAGAAGCTCGCCTACGTCGCCGCCTTCGACCGCGCCGCGCAACGGCCCGACGCGCTGGCCGTCCTCGACACCGACCCCGCCTCGCCCGGTTACGGCACCGTCGTCGGCTGGACCGACCTGCCCAACACCGGCGACGAGCTGCACCACTTCGGGTGGAACGCGTGCAGCAGCGCGCTGTGCCCGTACGCGCCGCACCCGCACGTCGAGCGTCGTTACCTGGTCGTGCCGGGCCTGCGGTCCTCGCGGATCCACATCTACGACACCAAAGGCCGGGTCAGCCCGGAACTGGTGAAGGTCATCGAGGCGGAGGAGCTGGCCAAGCGGGCCGGCTACTCGCGTCCGCACACCGTCCACTGCGGGCCCGAGGGCCTGTACGTCTCCGCCCTCGGCGGCGCCAACGGCGACGAGGGTCCCGGCGGCATCGCGCTCCTCGACCACACCTCGTTCGAGGTGCTCGGCCGGTGGGAGATCGACCGGGGCCCTCAGTACCTCGCCTACGACTTCTGGTGGCACATCAACCACGACGTGCTCGTGTCCTCCGAGTGGGGCACGCCGTCCATGATCGAGGACGGTGTCGTCGGGGAGCTGCTGCTCGGCCGGAAGTACGGCCACAAACTGCACTTCTGGGACCTGCGCAAGCGCCGGCACGTCCAGGAGGTGGACCTCGGCGACCAGCATCAGATGGCGCTGGAGCTCCGCCCCGCCCACGACCCCACCCGCACCTACGGGTTCGCCGGCGTGGTGACGAGCGTGGAGGACCTGTCGGCGTCCGTCTGGGTCTGGTTCCACGAGGACGGGCGGTGGCAGGCCCGCAAGGTGATCTCCATCCCGGCCGAGCCCGCCGCCGCCGACCTGCTGCCGCCGGTCCTGCAGCCGTTCGGCGCCGTCCCGCCGCTGGTCACTGACATCGACCTGTCCGTGGACGACCAGCGCCTGTACGTCTCCTGCTGGGGCACCGGCGAGATCAAGCAGTACGACGTGTCGGACCCGTTCAAACCCGTCGAACTCGGCTCGCTGCGGATCGGCGGCATCGTCCGGCAGGAACCCCACCCCGCCCAGCCCGGCCTCCCGCTCCGCGGCGGCCCGCAGATGGTCGAGGTCAGCCGCGACGGACGCCGCGTGTACGTCACCAACTCCCTCTACGGGGCCTGGGACGACCAGTTCTACCCCGAGGGCGTCGGCGCCTGGCTGGCCAAGATCGACGCGGACGCGTTCACCTTCGACGGCCGCTTCTTCCCGCACGGCGACGACTTCCGCGGCCTGCGTCCGCACCAGGTACGGCTCCAGGGCGGTGACGCGTCCTCCGACTCCTACTGCTACCCATGACCGTCGCGACCGTGCTCCTGCTCGGTGCCTTCCACGGGCTCAACCCCGCCATGGGCTGGCTCTTCGCGGTGGCCCGCGGCCTGCAGGAGCGCAGCAGGGACCTGCTGCTGCAGTCGATCCCGGCGATCGCTCTGGGGCATCTGGCCTCGGTGGCGCTGGTGGCGGTCGTCGTGGGGGCCACCGGGTCGCTCGTCACGGGCACGGTGCTGTCGATCGGCGGCGGCGTCGTCCTGGTGGCCTTCGGCCTGTGGCGGCTGCTGTCGAAGCGCCACTTCCGCTGGGTGGGCATGCGGCTGTCGCTCTGGCAGCTGGCGGGCTGGTCGTTCCTGATGTCCTCGGCCCACGGCGCCGGTCTCATGCTCCTGCCGGTCTTCACGGGCCTGCGGGTGGAGGGCCATCCGGGCCACGCGCTGAGCGGCGGCCTGGCGGTGGCGGCCCTGCACACGCTGTCGATGTTCGTCGTGGCGGGGCTGGTGGCGATGCTCGTCTACGAGGTGTTGGGGCTCGCGGTACTCAGACGCGCCTGGTTCAACGTGGACCGGATGTGGGCGGTGGCCCTCATGGGCGCGGGCGTCATCACCCTGGTGCAGGCGTGAGTCTCAGTCGAACAGCTCGTCAGCCGACTGAGCGGTGATCGCTCGGCGGATCCACTTCGTGAGGAGGTCGGTGTCGTTGCACGTCATGATGCGCTCGCGTGCGGAGTCGTCGACGGGGATGTCTCTCGCTTTCAGAACCACCAGCACGTTACGTGCTGCCTCCTCCGCGCGTCCTTCCGCGCGGAGCTGCTCTGCGTACTCCGATTGGTAGCGGTACGTCTTGGTGGTCATCGGGATTCTCCGCACCCTTTCGCACGGCCGCGTTTGGGCGTGCCGTGGTTACGTGGACCGGGTGTGAGGGGTGGTCCTCGTGGGCGTGGGCGCCGTCACTGTGGCGCGTGCGTGAGTCTCAGTCGAACAGCTCGTCAGCCGACTGAGCGGTGATCGCTCGGCGGATCCACTCCCTGAGGAGGTCGGTGTCGTTGCACGTCATGATGCGCTCGCGTGCGGAGTCGTCGACGGGGATGTCTCTCGCTTTCAGAACCACCAGCACGTTACGTGCTGCCTCCTCCGCGCGTCCTTCCGCGCGGAGCTGCTCTGCGTACTCCGATTGGTAGCGGTACGTCTTGGTGGTCATCGGGATTCTCCGCACCCTTTCGCACGGCCGCGTTTGGGCGTGCCGTGGTTACGTGGACCGGGTGTGAGGGGTGGTCCTCGTGGGCGTGGGCGCCGTCACTGTGGCGCGTGCGTGAGTCTCAGTCGAACAGCTCGTCAGCCGACTGAGCGGTGATCGCTCGGCGGATCCACTCCCTGAGGAGGTCGGTGTCGTTGCACGTCATGATGCGCTCGCGTGCGGAGTCGTCGACAGGGATGTCTCTCGCTTTCAGAACCACCAGCACGTTACGTGCTGCCTCCTCCGCGCGGAGCTGCTGTGCGTACTCCGACTGGTAGCGGTAGGTCTTGGTGGACATCAATCCCCTCCACAGCTTTCGGGCGGCGGTGTTGCCGAGGCCCACTTCGGTGAATTCGGCGAAGAAACCGGCGGTATCGGTGTCGATGGTGTCCAGGGCGGTGGCCAGGACTTCTAGTATGTCACCGGCCTTTGGCGAGCGCCCGTGGATGAGTGCGGAGAAGACGGTGAGTACCACATCCGACGACGCCTCGGCCTTCTCGATGATCGCCGGGACGTTGTCGGGGCCCAGCGCGATCGTGTACAGCACGAGCGACGGCCACTCGGCGAGGCCGATCTTCTTGGGAAGCCGCGCCCATCTGGCCGTGACGGCGTCCTGGCAGATCACCAGCAGGGTTACCGGACATTTGTACTTCTCGTGCAAATAGCTGAGGTAGTAGGCCCAGCTCCCGGTCTTTCTGTCGTCGCGCCGGGACTGCGACTCGATGACCAGAAGGTGGTCGCCCAGCTTCGTCTCGAGCTTCAGCAGCGTGTCGACGCGCCGCTCGATCGGGGCGATTTCGGTGAGTTCGGGGTTGAGCACTGAGACCTGGAGGGGTTCGGGGAAGGGGAGCTCCAGCCGCTCGAGGGTGCGGGCGAGGAGGGAGGTGTCCTCCTGGAAGATCCGATGGAGCGCCTCGTGCTGCGACGTGACCATGAGCGGAACGTTACTGAACGATGACACCGAGTTTAGGTCATCCATAACTTCTTGTTATCGCCTGCATTGTGAGCCGCCCGGCGCGTTCGCGACGAACACGCCCACAGAAAAAGCTTTACCTAAATTCCCTAGGGGTTTAGTATGGATTTATGCCTGACACCCCCCGAAGCCGCTGGTCGATCAACGAGGACTGGGCGGCGACGATCGTCGGACTGGCGTTGCTCGTGCTGGTCATCGCAGGCGTGATCCCGGTGGGGCTGGTGCCGTGATGAGCACCGAGGCTGCTCGGCAACGCCGTTCTGACCGCCACCGGGTGGCGGGAGGCGCGCCGCCGATCTGTGGCACCGGTTCCCGAAGTTCGTGCTCGGCTTCGTCGCCGCGTCCGTGATCGCCACCTGGTATCTGGCCGCAGGGGGCGACAAGGCGGCCGTCGGGGTGACGAACGACCTTCGGGTGTGGTTCCTGATTCTGGCTTTCGTCAGTATCGGGCTGGAGTTCCGCGTCTCCTCGTTGAGGGAGGCGGGCTGGCGTCCGGTCGGCGTCTTCGCCGCCGCGACGGCGGTGAACCTGCTGCTCGCGCTGGGGCTGGCGGCGCTGTTGTTCGGCGGGTTCGCCGTTTGAGATGAGTACGGCTCGCGCGGCTAGGGGTGGTCGCGCGAGCCGTACCGCATGTCTGGGCCCTTGCCGGGCGCAGAGGTCCGATCTATGCTCCGATTTGCTCGTTAGTTAACTTTCTTAATAAACGAGTTTGGAGCACCCCCCATGCACCGATCCGTGCGGCTGGCAGCCCTGGCCGCGATCGTCGTCCCCTTCATGCACGTCACCCCAGCTCAGGCCGCCGCCACGAGGTACGAGGCGGAGAACGCCACGATCTCCCAGGGCGTCGTCGAGTCCAACCACGCCGGATACAGCGGCACCGGCTTCGTCAACTACGACAACGTGACCGGCTCGTCCGTGGAGTTCACCGTCAACGCGGCCACGGCAGGCACCGCCACCATCACGCTCCGGTACGCCAACGGCACCACGACCAACCGGCCGATGTCCATCGCCGTCAACGGCACCACCGTCACCCGTGACTTCCCCGGCACCGGCGCCTGGACCACCTGGGCGTCCGCCACCCTCACCGCCCCCGTGAACGCGGGCGCCAACACGATCAAGACCACGTCCACCACCGTGAACGGCGGCCCCAACCTCGACTACGTCGACGTGGCGCAGCCGTTGAACGACTACCAGGCCGAGGACGCCGTGATCACGCAGGGCGTGGTCGAGTCCAACCACGCGGGCTTCACCGGCACCGGCTTCGTCAACTACGACAACGTGACCGGCTCGTCCGTGGAGTTCACCGTCAACGCGGCCACGGCGGGCAACGCGACGCTCGCCTTCCGCTTCGCCAACGGCACCACCACGAACCGTCCGATGGAGATCACGGTCAACGGCACGACCGTGAACCGTGACTTCCCCGGCACCGGCGCCTGGACCACCTGGCAGGACGTCACCGTCCCCGCCGCGCTGAACGCTGGTGCGAACACGGTCAAGGCCACGTCCACCACGGTCAACGGCGGGCCGAACCTCGACCGGCTGAGCGTCTCGGTCGCCGGGCCGCCCGACACCGAGAAGCCCTCGGTGCCCGCCAACCCGCGCGCCACGGGCACCACGTCCAGCTCGATCAGCCTGGCCTGGGACGCCGCCACGGACAACAGCGGCACGATCAAGGACTACCGGGTCCGCGAGGGTGACACCGTGGTGGCCACCGTGACGGGCACCAGTGCCACGGTCACCGGGCTGGCCGCGTCCTCCACGCACACCTACACCGTCACCGCGCGCGACCCGTCCGGCAACGAGTCGGACCGCGGCGCACCTGTCACCGCCACCACCGCGGCGGGCGGCACCGGCACTCCCGTGGCCGCGAACGGCCGGCTCCACGTGTGCGGGGTGCGGCTCTGCAACGAGCACGGCAAGGAGATCCAGCTCCGCGGGATGAGCTCGCACGGCCTGCAGTGGTACTACCAGTGTCTCAACACCGCGTCGCTGAACGCCCTGGCCGACGACTGGAAGGCCGACGTGCTCCGGATCTCGATGTACGTCCAGGAGGGCGGGTACGAGACCAACCCCCGGCAGTTCACCGACCGGGTGCACAACCTCATCGAACAGGCCACCTCGCGCGGCATGTACGCCATCGTCGACTGGCACATGCTCGACCCCGGCGACCCCACCTACAACCTGGCGAGGGCCAAGACGTTCTTCACCGAGATCGCGCAGCGGCACAACGGCAAGAACAACCTGCTCTACGAGATCGCCAACGAGCCCAGCGGCGTGTCCTGGTCCACCATCAGGAACTACGCGAACCAGCTCATCCCGGTGATCAGGCAGTACGACCCCAAAACGCCCATCCTGGTCGGCACGCGCGCCTGGTCGTCGCTGGGAGTCTCGGACGGGGCGAACGAGACTGAGGTCGTCAACAACCCGGTCAACGCGTCCAACATCATGTACACGTTCCACTTCTACGCGGCGTCCCACGGCACCGAGTACCTGAACACGCTGTCGCGGGCGGCCGACAAGCTCCCGATGTTCGTCACCGAGTTCGGCACGCAGACCGCCTCCGGTGACGGGTCGAACAACTTCACCAGGTCGCAGCAGTACCTGGACCTGATGGCGCAGAAGAAGATCAGCTGGGTGAACTGGAACTACTCCGACGATGAGCGCTCCGGCGCCGTCTTCACCCAGGGCACCTGCCCCAACGGGCCCTACACCGGCACCTCCCGGCTCAAGCCGGCGGGCGTCTGGGTCCGCGACCGCGTTCGCACGCCGGACGACTTCTGACCCCTCGCGGGTCCGGTGCGGGCCTGCCGCGCCGGACCCGCGAGCCTCACCCGGACGGTGGGCTGCGCGCCGATCCGAACCGCTGGGGCAGGATGTGACATGTGCGGATATCGATCCTCGGCACCCTGGAGGTGACCGGCGACCAGGGCCCGATCGCGATCGGTGGTTTCCGGGTCCGGGCCCTGCTGGCCCTGCTCGCCCTCGAAGCGGCGCGCACCGTGACGGCCGAGCGGCTCATCGACTCCCTCTGGCCGGAGGCGCCGCCGGGCAACGCCCCCAACGCCCTCCAGACCCTGGTCAGGCGGCTGCGGGTGGCGCTCAGGCCGTACGAGGTGGTGGAGAGCCGGCAGGGCGGCTACGCGCTGGCGGTCGAGCCCGACCAGGTGGACGCCCTGCGCTTCCGGCGCCTCATCGCCGCGACAGACGGGCTCGATCGGGCGCTGGCGTTGTGGCGCGGGCCCGCGCTCACCGATCTGACCGGGGTGCCGCACCTGGCGAACGTGGCGGCCACGCTGGAGGAGGACCGGCTGGCCGCCGTCGAGGCACGGGCCGAGACCCGGCTGGCGGCCGGGCTGCCGGTGGACCTGGCCGCGGACGTGGCCGCGAACCCGCTGCGGGAACGGCTGTGCGCGCTCGCCGTGCGCGGCCTCGCCGCCACCGGACGGCAGGCCGACGCGCTGGCCCTGTACGAGCGGACCCGCAGCACGCTCGCCGACGAGCTCGGCGTGGACCCCGGCCCCGACCTGCGCGCCGCCCACCTGGCCGTTCTCACGGGCGACATCCCCCCGGCCATGTCGGGAGAGCCCGTGGTGCGGCGCGGCAACGTGCGGGCCGCACTCACCAGCTTCATCGGCAGGGAGGACGAGCTGCGGCAGCTCACGTCCCTGCTCGGCCACGCCAGGATCGTGACGATCGTCGGGCCGGGCGGTGCGGGTAAGACCCGGCTGGCCACCGAGGCGGCCCTGCGCCTGGCCGGCGAGCTCGACGGCGCCTGGATGGTCGAACTGGCCCCCATCACCGACCCGGCGGACGTCCCGGGGGCCGTCCTGGACGCTCTGGGCCTGCGCGACGACCACCCCGGCTACCCGCGCCCGTCGGCCGCCGCGATCGAGGAGCGTGACACCGTCGGGCAGGTCGTCGAGGCGCTCGGCGCGCGGCCGGCGTTGATCGTGCTGGACAACTGCGAGCACCTGGTCGAGGCCGCCGCGACGCTGGCCGGGCGGCTGGCGGGGGAGTGTCCGGGGGTGCGCGTGCTGGCGACCAGCCGGGAGCCGCTGAACGTCCCCGGGGAGCGGCTGGCGCCCATCCCGCCGCTGGAACAGCCTCCGACAGGTGTGGGGGTGGAGCGCGCCGCCGGGTATCCGTCGGTGCGGCTGCTGCTCGACCGGGCGGTCGCCGCCAGGCCCGCGTTCGCGCTGGACGACGGGAACGTGGCCGCCGTGGTGGCGCTGTGCCGGAGGCTCGACGGGATGCCGCTGGCCATCGAACTGGCCGCCGCCCGGCTGCGGACGATGACGCCGCAGCAGCTGGCCGACCGGCTGGGCGACCGGTTCCGGCTGCTGACCGGAGGCAGCCGGACGGCGTTGCCCCGGCAGCAGACGCTGAGGGCGGTCGTCGAGTGGAGCTGGGACCTGCTCGACGAGCAGGAACGGGAGCTGGCCCGCAGACTGGCCGTGTTCGCGGGCGGCGCGACGCTGGAGGCCGTCGAGGCGGTGTGCGGGAGCACCGCCGACGTGCTGGGTGCGCTGGTCGACAAGTCGCTGGTCCAGGTCTCGCCCGAGGGCCGCTACGTGATGCTGGAGACGATCCGCGCCTACGCGTCCGACCGGCTGGGGGAGGCGGGGGAGGTCGGCGAGTACCGGCGCCGTCACGCCGTCCGCCTGCTGGACTTCGCCGAGCGGGCGGTGCCTGAGCTGAGGACCGGGGCGCAGCTCGAGTGGATCGAGCGGCTGTCGGCCGAGCGGGACGACTGCGCCGCGGCGCTGCGCTGGGCGTTGGACGAGCGGGACGTCGAGCTCGCGCTCCGGCTGTGCGCGGCGCTGAACTGGTACTGGTGGATGTGCGGGTACCGGGAGGAGAGCGCGACGTGGGCCAGGCAGGTGCTCGAGGTCGTGGGCGACACCCCGCCGGAGGGCCTGGTGCGGGCGTACACGGCGTGCCTGTTCGCGCATGGGGTGAGCCTGTTCGCGACGATCGTCGGCGACCGTCCGGCGATGCGCGCATTGTTGGAGCAGATGGACGGCCTGATCAAGGCAGGGGAGCGGGAGGGCCCGGTCCATCCGCTGCTGCGGATCAGCCTGGCGGTCATGGCGGCCGCTTCGGGGCGTGATGAGCACGCCGCCGAACTGCTTGAGCGCTACAGCGACAGCGACGACCTCTGGCTGGCCAGCGCGGCCCGCATGATCGGCCAGAACCGGTCGATGGAGGCGCTGGAGCAGGCGGTGGCCGGGTTCAGGAAGCTGGGAGACCGGTGGGGGCTGAGCGAGGCGCTGCTCGGCCTGGCCACGCTGCGGGCCGCCAACGGCGAGCCGGCCGACGACCTGATAGCCGAGACCGAGTCGCTCACGAGCGAGTGGATCAGCGCCGAGGAGGCGATCTCGACGCTGACGCGGACGGCGCAGCTCCGCGCCCAGGGCGGCGATCTCGACGGCGCCGCCGCCGACCTGGCCAGGGCCAGGGCGATCGCGGACGAAGAGACGTCCGCCTACACGCTGGTCGTGCTGGGGATGGGGGAGGCCGCGCTCGCCTACCAGCGCGGCGACGCGGAGCGCTGCCTTGCGGCCTACCAGGACACGCTCGTCCCGCTGGGTGAGGTGCCGCGGATCGCGCAGCTCGTCGCCTCGGTCCGAACCGGGTACGGCAGGGCGCTGTCGCTCGCCGGGCAGCCGGAGGCCGCGATCGAGCAGCACCGGCTGGCGCTCGGCACGCTCGGCACCTCTCCCGACCAGCCGGTGCTGTCGTCCGTGCTGGCCGGGTTCGCGCTCGCGGCGCTGGCGGACGGCGACCTGGAGCGGGCGGCCGTGCTGTTCGGCGCGTCCGCCGCGGCGCAGCCGCACGACGCTCTACCCGGCGCCTCCCTGGCCGACGCCGCACCCGACACCGCCCCCGACACGGTGGCGGGGGCGGCGTCGGCCAGGGAGGCGCTCGGCGCCGAACGCTTCGACGCCTGCCACGCGAAGGGCGCGGCGGCGTCCCTCCAGGAGCTCTACGAACTGGTCGGGATGGTCGCGTAGGACGGCTGATGCAGGGTGGTGACTCCCTTGTGGAGGTTCCTGGCGAACCGGGGGAAGTTGGACCCGGCCACGTCGATCCTGATCCGGTGCCCGGGACGGAACAGGTTCGCGATCGCCCCCAGCTCCACCCGGACCTCGCGCACCTCGCCCGGCGACAGGCCGGCGACCCGGGTGACGCCGTCGGTCAGCAGCTCGGCCCGCCCATCGGGGTGGACGTCGACCAGCTTGCCCGTGACGTCCGCGCCGCCGGCGGTCGAGGAGATCAGCACGACCAGCTCGACCGGCCCGCTGACCTCGACCCCGTCCTCCAGCGGCTCGCTCTGGAAGCGCAGCACGTCGTCGCGCCCGTCGAGCGGGCGCTGGTCGAGCGGCCCGAACGCGTCGAACGACATGACCGCCCCGCCGACCGTCGGCACCGGACGGTCGGGGTCGGCGGCGAAGTCCAGCGTGCCGGGCTCGCCGGCGGCGGTGCCGAGCGTCCCGTCCACGCCCAGGTGGTAGGTGACGCTCCGGGCGCCGGGCAGCGGCCAGTCGGAGGCGGTGCGCCACTCGTCGGCGCCCATCACGAAGTACTCCACCGGGGCGCGACCCGCCGCTGGTTCGCCGCGCAGCCAGTGGCCGAACCAGTCGAGGTGGATGCCGGTCCAGTCGATGGCGTCCTGCCCGGCCAGCTCGCCGTAGTCGCGCCCGCCGATGGCCCGGTCGTGGGTGAAGTGCGTCCACGGGCCGACGATCAGCCGCGAGTCGCCGCGCAGGTGCTGGAAGTACCCGATCGAGGCGTCGCGGAAGTAGTCGTACCAGCCGGTGCTCACCAGCGCGGGCACGTCGATCCTGTCGTAGTGGATGACGCCGTCCTGCCACAGCCCGGCCTGCGGGTCGGGGGTGTCCATCCAGGCGGCGTAGAACGGGACGAGGTCGGCCAGCAGCGGCTGGTCGCTGAGCGGTAGCCGCTCGGCCAGCCGTCGCATGGTCTCGGGGAGGCGGTCGGGGAGGCCGATGGCAGCGCTGAACCGGTCGAGGTCCGCCTGCTCGGCGGCGCCGCGCCTGATGCGGCGCTTCAGCTCGCCGGTGGCGAGCACGAGCAGGCTGACGGTCAGGATCACGTCCAGGTTCGGGACGCCTCCCGGCTGGTAGACGCACTCGTAGAGCCCGGCGGGTGCGACGTGCGGCGCGATCGCCTTCAGCCCCTCGGGACGTTCCTGCGCGGCGAGAAGCTGGGTGATGCCCAGGTAGGAGTCGCCGAACATGCCCACGTCCCCGTCGGACCAGGGCGCGCGGGCGGCCCACTCGACCGTGTCGCGGCCGTCGGCGGCCTCGCCCGTCAGGAAGCGGAACACGCCGTCGGAGTCGCCGGTGCCGCGCACGTCCTGGGCGACGACCGCGTACCCGGCCTCGACCAGGCGCGGCACGTCCAGGTGGAAGCCGGGTCCGGCTATCGCCCTGCCGTACGGGGTGCGCGACAGCAGCACGGGGAAGCGGCCCGGCCCGTCCGGGCGCCAGAGCGTGGCGACCAGCTCGACGCCGTCGCGGGTGGTCATGGTCTCGGTGGTCTCGATCATCGGACCCTCCTGGTGTAGGCGCGCAGCGCGAGCGGGACGAAGAGGACGAACAGTGCGGCGGTCCAGCCGAGCGTGATCCACACGTCGGAGGCGTACAGACCGCCCACCATGAGGCCGCGCAGCGCGCCCGCCAGATGGGAGACCGGGTTGACGCCCATCCACCAGGTCAGCCAGCCCGGCAGGTCGGTGGCGGGGATGAACGCGCTGCTGCCGAACGTGAGCGGCAGCAGCACGGCCGTCGAGATGCCCTGCATGCTGGTCACCGACTTGGCGACCAGCCCGATCCAGGCCGACCCCCAGCTCAGCGCCATCGCGAGCAGCAGCACCAGGCCGATCCCGGCCAGCGCGCTCAGCGGATCGGTCCGCACGCGGAACCCGACGGCGTAACCGACCAGCATGGACATCGCCATCGTGATCAGCAGCGTCAGCATGTCGGCCAGGACCCGCCCGGCCAGCGGCGCCGACCTGGCGATCGGCATCGTCCTGAACCGGTCGAACACGCCGTTGCCGATGTCGGTCGCCAGGTTCATCCCGGTGCCGATCGTCGCCATCAACGCCACCTGGGTGAGCACGCCAGGAAGCATGTACAGCACGGCCTGGTCCCGGTGGCCGCCCGCCGCGCCGCCGAACAGGTAGACGAAGATGACGATCATGAAGACGGGCTGGAACAGCATCCCGGCCAGCTGGCCCGGGCTGTTCTTCAACGGGACGAGGCTGCGCCAGGCCAGGGTCAGCCCTTGGGAGAGCGCGGTGGTCACGTGGAGGCTCCTGTCAGGGTGAGGAAGACGTCGTCGAGGGAGGGCAGCCGCAGGGCGTGCTCGGCGAGGACGATGCCCGCGTCGTCCAGCTCCCGCAGGACGGCGGGCGGCACGGCGAGGTCGTGCACCGGGACGCTGAGCAGGCCGCCGACGGCCCGGGTGCGCAGGATCGCCTCGGCCTTCTCGACGTCCGCCGGGCGCAGCGGCCGCACGTCCAGCCGGTGGCCTCCGGCCAGCGCCTTCAGCTCCTCCGGGGTGCCGGCGGCCGCCACCCTGCCCTGGTCGATCACCAGCAGGTCGTCGGCGAGCTGGTCGGCCTCCTCCAGGTACTGGGTGGTGAGCAGCACGGTCACGCCGTCGGCGACCAGCTCCCTGACCGTCTGCCACAGCTCGCCGCGCGCGTGCGGGTCCAGGCCGGTGGTGGGCTCGTCGAGGAAGAGGATCCGGGGCCTGCTCACCAGGCTGACCGCCAGGTCGAGCCGGCGGCGCATGCCTCCCGAGTAGCCGCCGGACGTGCGCCCGGCGGCCTCGGCGAGGCCGAACCTGTCGAGCAGCTCGGCCGCCCTGGTCCTGGCCTCGGCCCTGCTCAGGCCGAGCAGGCGGCCCATCATCACCAGGTTCTGGGTGCCGGTCAGCTTCTCGTCCACCGAGGCGTACTGGCCGGTCAGCCCGATCAGCTCGCGGACCTTGCCGGCCTGGCGGGTCACGTCGAACCCGCCGACGACGGCCCGGCCTTCATCGGGGGCCGCCAGGGTGGCCAGGATGCGGACGGCGGTGGTCTTGCCCGCCCCGTTGGGGCCGAGGACACCCAGCACGGTCCCGGCCCTGGCCCGCAGGTCGATCCCGGCCAGCGCGGCCTTGTCGCCGTACCTCTTGACGAGGCCTTCGGCTTCGATCGCGTATGTCATGACGCCCAAGGTGCCCGGGGACGCTGGCAGCGGCCTGGCAGTCACCTGGCAGCCGCTGTCAGCCGGCGCACCGACCTGGTGACGGGCCGGCCCGCGGGCGACTTCGACGTGGACGGCGTCAAGATCACACAGCAGTGACGTCAGGCGCTGCCCGGGTTATGGCGGGGCCTTTCGCGCGTCTTTGGGGTGGCTACCTGCTGTTCCGGACTGGTTCCTGTGTGTCGCGCTGATTGGGCCTTGTAAGGAGCTGTTGTCAAGGCTACGATCGCGGCAACTCTTAGGAAACTTTCCTAAAAGAAATGCGGCGCGCCCACCACACTCCCCTGACCAGGCCCCGCAACCAGCGCCGCTGACGCCCTCGGTGCCTCCGAGGTGCCTCCGAGGTGCCTTCCCGATGCCTCCCGACGGCCCGCCGCACCTCGCGGGCCGTGCCGTGCGGCTCGCGCTCTCACCCCCCGGCGCGGGCCGTGCGGCACGCCAGCCACGTCCGTCAAGCCGCACTTCAGGGAATGCCATGAGATTTCGCCGTAAGTTCCTCGCCTTACTCGCCGCCCTGGCGCTGGCCGGCGCCGGGCTCGCCACCGCCGTGCAGTCCGCGTACGGCGCGGTCCAGCAGGTCGCCGCCTACCCGGCCTGGGCGGCGTGGACGCCCTACGCGATCGGTGCCCGCGTCACCTACAACGGCGTCGACTACGAGTGCATCCAGGCGCACACCTCGCAGCCCGGCTGGGAGCCGCCGAACGTCCCCGCCCTGTGGAAGGTCGTGAGCGGCGGAGGCGGCAACCCCGGCGCCCCCGGCCAGCCCGGCACGCCGAGCGTGACCGGCTCCACGAACAGCTCGATCTCGCTGTCGTGGGGGGCGTCCTCCGGCACGGTGACCGGCTACCGGGTCTACGAAGGCTCCGGCGTCGCCGCCACCGTCACGGGCACGTCGGCCACGATCGGCTCGCTCGGCGCCTGCACCACGCACACCTACACCGTCAAGGCGTACAACTCGGCGGGCGAGTCGGCGGCCAGCGCCGCCGTCACCGGCGCGACCAGCGGCTGCTCGTCCGGCGGCAGCAAACTGCCCGGCGCGCCCTACCTCTACATGGGCTGGGGCGACCCGCCCGCGCCCGGCACGGTGATGAGCGCGACCGGGGTCAAGTCGTTCACGATGGCGTTCATCCTGTCCAGCGGCGGCTGCACCCCAGCCTGGGACGGACAGCGACCGCTGACCGGCGGAGCCGACGCCCAGGCCATCTCCGCGATCAAGGCGGCAGGCGGCAGCGTGCAGATCTCCTTCGGCGGCTGGCAGGGCAGCAAGCTCGGCCCCAACTGCTCCACGCCGCAGGCGTTCGCCGGCGCGGTGCAGCAGGTCATCAACGCCGTCGGCCCCGCCGTGGTGGACTTCGACATCGAGAACACCGACGAGTTCGAGAGCGAGGTCGTCCAGGACCGCATCCTGAACGGCCTCAAGATCGTCAAGTCGAACAACCCGAACGTCAAGGTCGTCGTCACCTTCGGCACCTCCACCTCCGGCCCGACCTACTGGGGCACCCGGCTGATCAACCGGTCGAAGGAACTGGCCGTGCCGATCGACAACTACACGATCATGCCGTTCGACTTCGGCGGCGGCGCGAACATGTACCAGAGCACCGTCAACGCATCCGAAGGGCTGAAGAACGCCCTCAAGTCGGCCTTCTCCTGGTCGGACGCCCAGGCGTACGCGCACATGGGCATCTCCGGCATGAACGGCCTGTCCGACCAGCAGGAGCTGACCAACCAGAGCACCTGGACACAGATCCGCGACTACGCCAACTCCCGGGGCCTGACCAGGCTCGCGTTCTGGTCCGTCAACCGTGACCGGCCCTGCCCGGGCGGCGGCGTCCAGTCGAACTGCAGCGGCATCTCGCAGGCGAACTGGGACTTCACCAAGATCACCGCTGGCTTCTAGCCATCGACGACGGGAGAGCGGCGATCCCGCTCTCCTCAGCCGCCCCACCGCACGTCCCCAGGCGTGTGGTGGGGCGCCCTGAGATCACTGATGCGAGGTACTCCATGAAGATTCGAGGACTCGCGGCGGCAGCCGTGCTCGCCCTGGGACTCACCGCCCTCTCCGCCGCCCCGGCTCTCGCGGCGAACATCCTGGCCAACCCCGGCTTCGAGTCGGGGCTGAGCGGCTGGACCTGCTCGGCCACGTCGGCGGCCCAGGCCGTCTCGTCGCCGGTCCACGGCGGCGCCAAGGCCCTCCAGGCCACCCCGGCCGGCAGCGACTACGCCCGCTGCCAGCAGACGATCACCGTCAAGCCGAGCACGACGTACCAGCTGTCCGGGTGGGTGCGGGGCGACTACGTCTTCCTCGGCGCGACCGGCGCCGGCGTGGACACCAGCACCTGGGGCGCGCCCGGCGCGCAGTGGCAGCAACTGAAGACGTCCTTCACCACGCCCGCCACCACCACGAGCGTGTCGGTGTACGTCAACGGCTGGTACGGCACCGGCGCCTACCTCGCCGACGACCTCGTCCTCGACGGCCCGGGCGGCACACCCGACACCCAGGCCCCGACCGTGCCCGGCAACCTGACGGTCGGCGGCCCCACCAACACCAGCCTCACCCTGAGCTGGTCCGCCTCCACCGACAACGTCGGCGTGGACCACTACGAGATCTCCAGGGACAACGGCGCCCCCGTCACCGCCGCCTCGACCGGCTACACCGCCACCGGGCTCAGCCCCGACACCACCTACGGCTTCCGCGTCAGGGCCTGCGACGCCGCCGGCAACTGCTCCGCCTACACCGCCTCGGCCGGCGGGAAGACCAGCAACGACAGCACGCCGCCCCCAGGGGACATCCGCTATGCGCCCTACATCGACATCACCATGTCCACCCCGTCGCTGGTCAGCGCCGCCAACGCGACAGGCGTGCAGAACTACACGCTGGCCTTCGCGCTCGGTGACAGCACCGGGTGCAACCCCGCCTGGGGCGGCACCATCCCGCTCACCGACGCGCGCATCATCAACGACGTCAAGGCCCTCCAGGCCCAGGGCGGCCAGGTGATCGTCGCCAGCGGCGGCGCCCAGGGCCCGTACCTGGAGCACAACTGCGCCACCACCGCCACCCTGCTCGCCGCCTACAAGAAGGTGCTCGACACGGTCGGCACCAACCACCTGGACGTGGACGTCGAGGCGTCGATCGACGTCAACAAGGTCAACAGCGCGCTCAAGCAACTCCAGTCGGAGCGCGGCACGTCCATCAGCTACACGCTGCGCATCCAGGGCCAGGACTACGGCCTCGACCCGTTCTCCGTGCAGATCCTCCAGGACGCCGCCGCCAAGGGCCTCAACGTGACCGTCAACCCGATGCTCATGGACTTCGGCTACACGGGCAACTGGGGCGACGCGCTGGTCTCCGCCGCCCAGGCCACCCTCAACCAGATGAAGGGCATCTGGCCGTCTAAGACCGACGCCCAGCTCAAGCGGCTGCTCGGCGTCACCCCGATGATCGGCAAGAACGACACCGGGCAGACCACCACCCAGGCCGATGCCCGCAAGCTCCGCGACTGGGCCAACGCCAACCACCTCGGCTTCGTCGGCTTCTGGTCCGTCGGCCGCGACAACGGCGGCTGCCCGAACGGCAGCGTCTCGCCGACGTGCAGCGGCATCTCCCAGACGGCCTACGAGTTCACCGGCATCTTCAAGGGGTTCACGGGATGATCGAGCGCACGAGCTGGGTCGGCTTGACCGGCAGGCCCGGCCCGGGCGGGCGATAGGTCGGCAGCGCCTCGCCGTACTCGTGCATCCAGGCGTGGTCGACGAGCAGCCGCATGCGGTCCTCCTCCTGCGGGGGCGGCTCCGCGTGCGGCTGCTCCACCCGGTGGTCGAGCCGGTGGTCGAGCTGGTGGTCGAGCGCCAGCCTGGCCACCGCGTCAGCGACGAGGCGCACGTCCGGCAGGGCCAGGTCGCACCCGTCGTCCGGGCCGATCAGCAGCTCCACCTGCGGCGGCAGCGGGTAGATCGGACGCGGGACGGCCAGGACGCGCGGCGCCGGCGCCATCGGCAGCCCATCGCGCACCGCCTCCAGCAGCACCGACCTGGTCGTGCGGCGCTCGAACAGCCCCTCGCCGTGCGGCCAGCTCAGCGACCCCACATCCGAGGCGTCCTCGCCGCACGCGTGCAGGCACAGGTACGGCACCAGCGGGATGGCCGACCCGCCGCCCGGCTGCGCCCAGCCGTCGCCGCAGCCGGTCAGCGCGAGGAGCGCGAGCATCGCCCGGTAGGCGGTGTCGGCGTGCGCCGTCTCCAGCCAGCCGGGCACGATCATGCACCGCCCGCCGGTCTTCTCCGCGGTCACCCCCAGCTCCCGGGCGATCTTCAACGCCCGGGACGCCGCCACCCCCGTCTGCGCCTCCTGCCAGGCCGGCGTGTACGGCTCGCGCCGGTCGTCGTAGCCGCCGGGCCAGCTGCCCGGCAGCCCCCCGCGGGCGACCCCGTACACCGCGAGCAGCAGGTCGAACACCGTCGTCACGAGCTCGTCGCCCTCGCGCGCCACCGGCACCCCGCGCCGCAGCACGCCCGGCCCGTCGTCGAAGCGCGGCAGCAGCACCTCGACCGCTTCGGCCCCGTACAGGCTGAGCCGCCCGGACGCCCGCCCCAGCAGCCCGCCCGCGACGAACGCGCCGCCGCGCTCGCGCAGCCGCACCAGGAACGGCAGGTCGGTGCGGTCCATGGCATGCCCGGCGAAGGCGGGCCTGTCGAGGAAGAACTCCTTGAGCAGCACGTGCCCCATCGCCATGGCCAGCGCCCCGTCGGTGCCGGGACGGACGACCAGCGTCTCGTCCGACAGTCGCGTCGGGTGCGGCCCGATCGCCACCACCTTCTGCCCCTTGTAGCGCCCGGCGATCACCCACGGCGTGTCGGGGGTGCGGACGGTCCGGTTGTTCTCCCCCCACAGCAGCACGTACGGCGCCCGCGCCCAGTCTTCCGCCCGCGGCCCGCGGAACCCGCGGCCGAGCACCTGCTCAGGCGCGATCGGCTGCTCGGTCAGCACCGCACCGCCGAGCCCGCCGACCAGCCCGGCCAGCGGTGAGGTGGACAGCGCCGCCACCCGGTCAGGGCCGTGCTCGGCGGCGGTGTGGACGATCGCCGCGGCCGTCAGCTCCGCCGCCGTGCCGTCGTCGAGCGGCACCCGGCGACCTCCCCGAGCGTGGCGGTACAGCTCTGAGTTTCCTGTGAGTTTCGCCCAGGCTGCGACCGGGTCGCGAAGCCCGTCCCGCACCTCGAAGTAGAGCCTGACCAAAGCCTGGTTGACCTGCGATCCCCCCATGGAAAGAGTTCAACACAGACGGTCATGTTCTATCGCGTTACGACCCGGCATGTCGGCACACAGAATGGACAACCCCAGGTGCGAAGCACTTCAGTCCGTACGGCAGGCTAGATGTCGCCATGGATTACGCAGTTCTCACGGGGATCATCCTCGTCGCCGGAGTAGTGACCGCTCTGATCGCCCAGTGGCGCGACTGGCGGCCACCACTCATCGTCGCGATCCTCGTGGGCGTGGTCGTGCGCGTCCTGCTCATGTTCACCGCCGCGCACGACTCCTGGCAGCCCGTCGACTTCGTCGAGAGCTTCAAACCCGCGGGCGAGGCCGTGCTGAACGGCCAGGACCCCGTCCTGGCCAGCGAGGGTGGCTGGCACTTCCTGCCGACCATCCCCTACATGTACGGGATCCTGCTCTGGCTCGGCATCCCGTGGGAGTACGCGGGCCGCCTGGTCACCGTGGTCGCCGACATCGTGCTGATCCCGCTGGTCGCCAAGCTGGCGGGCGGGCCGAAGGCGTCGCTGCGCGCCCTGCAGTACGCGCTCAACCCGCTCGCCCTGCTGGTCGCCGCCATCCACGGCCAGGTCGAACCCGTCGCCCTGGTCTTCGGCGTGGCCGCGTTCGTGGTCGCCCGCGGCCCTGGCGCGCCCGAACGCGTCGGCGTCACCACCGAGATCGTCACCCGCGTGCGGCGGGGCGTCACGGTCTACGGCTGGCGGGCCGCGCTGCGGCGGGTGCTCGGCCCCGGCGGCATGCTGCACAGGGCGCTGCTCCCCGGCGAGAACGACCGGGCCGACCTGCGCAGGGGCGCGCTGGCCGGGCTGCTGATGGGCCTGGCGTTGTGCGCGAAGAGCTGGCCGATCTGGCTGATCCCCGGCATGGTGCTGCTCCTGCCCAACCTGCGCGCCAGGATCGCCGCGCTCTTCATGACCGGCCTGGTGCCGCTGTTCTTCCTGGTCACGCTGCCGATCTTCGCGGGCACGTCGCTGCAGCAGATCCCCGAGGTCATCAAGGTCATCCAGGACATCAGGCCGATCGTCGGCGAGTGGGGCTGGACCCCTCAGCTCACCCAGGGCAACTGGTCGCTGGAGCCGACGATGGCCAAGATCGGCACCTACCTGATCTACGCCTGCGTGGTGGGCGCGGTGCTCCTGTGGCGGCGCGCCGACCCGATCGACCTGACCACGGCCGTCCTGCTGATCTTCATGGTGGTCACGCCCCGGCTGGGCGCCCAGTACCTGCTGTGGTTCATGCCGTTCCTGGTCGCCAGGCCCACCAGGTTCGCCTGGCCCGCCATCATCGGCGTCTCGGTGTGGTCGGCGTACGGGTACCTGTACATGACCCAGTTCGGCGACAACGACTGGTGGCTGCTGCACGCCGACTGGTCACGGGCGTCGATCGTGCTGCTGCCCGTCCTGCTGGTGGCGATGCCGTGGGGCCGCCGCAACCCGACGGCCCCACCGCTGGCCGAGCCCATCGAACCGGCGGGCCCGGCGCGGGTCAGCTCACCGGTGTAGCCGCTCGAACAGCCTGACCCACTGGTCGGGGTGGACGAACGCGACCACGGTGTCACGCGCGATGCCCGCCTCGGCGAGCGCCGCGTCCACCCCCTGGTAGCGGGTCCGCAGCGACGCCCGCAGCGAGCCACCCACCCCGCCGAACCCCAGCTCGACCAGCTGCTGGTAGTCACGGCGGGACGCGACGAGCGGCTCGGGCCGCCGCTCGATCCGCAGGATCGCCGAGTCCACCGACGGCACCGGGCGGAAGCTCTCCCGGCCGATCCGGTCGCCCAGCCTCCAGCGGAACCACGGCCAGGACCTGACCGTGACCAGGCTCCAGCGGCCGAAGTCACCCGACCGCTTGCGGGCGTACTCCAGCTGCGTGACCAGCGTCGCCGAGGTCAGCGCGGGCGCCCGCAGACACCACTCGACGATCCCGGACGTGACCGAGTACGGGATGTTGCCCACGACCGCGAACGGCTCGCGCGGCGCCCGCGCGGCCGTGAAGTCGCCCCTGACCACGTCGATCCGGGGATCGTCGTGGGTCCTGGCGGCCAGCCTGCCCGCCAGCCTGGGGTCGATCTCGTAGCCGACCACCTGGGCGCCCGCCTCGGCCAGCGCCAGGGTCAGCACGCCCTCGCCGGCCCCGGGTTCCAGCACCAGCCCCTCCGGAGCGGCGGCCTTGACCACCAGCTCCAGGGCATGCCTGTCAATCAGGAAGTTCTGCGACAGCTCGCGCCGCGCCCTGTCTCTGGGCGTGCGACCGCCGCCGCCGTTCCTGGCCTTCTTCTGAGTGTGTGAATAGTTTCCGTGCGCGAAGTTCTGCGCCACAGCTGCTGCCCTTTCGGGTCCTCGAGATGGGAAAGGTCTCGAAGGGCCCTGGGCGCGCCGCGGACGCGCGCGTGTGAAGAGCCGCGTCCGCTAGCGGGCCAGAGCCCGGCTGTGGCGGATGCGTACGAACGGACCGGCGAAGAAGCACGACATGCCCGGGAGCCTAGGCGGCGGCCACCGGCGGCGGCAACGCGATTATTCGCCGCGCCGTGCCGCAGCGCGGCGCATGGCACACGGTCAGGGCCCTGTGACGATCAGCCGCACCAGGTGCCCGTGCGACGCGAACCCGGGCGGGTCGCCGGGCATCACCCCGGTCACGCAGTCGAAGACGTTCTCGGCGCTCTGCCGTACCAGGAAGGTCGGCTCGGCGATCGTCGACAGCAGCCTGATCGCGGCGCGGTGCGCGTCGATCCCGCCCAACGGCTCGACCGGACGCGCGGCCACCTCGTAGACACCGTCCTCGAGCAGCCGCTCGCCCAGCACCTCCCACCCGGGCACGGCGCGCAGGTGGGGGAGCAGATGCGCGTCCGGATCCTCGGTCACCCAGCCGTCCACGCGCATCGCCTCCTCCAACTGCCGCACCGCGGGCAGCATCGCCGCCGCGTCGCACAGGCCGGTGAACCGCTCGTCGTCGTCCCATCGCCGCATACGTCCGATCCTTACAAGAGAGCCGCCCAGGCAACAGGTAGCGTCGCCGCGTGGACACACTGGCCAGAGCCGAGAGATACCTGCAGCTCAACGCCCGCTTGATCGACAGACTCAGGTTCGAGGCGCTGTTCGCCGGCGCGCCCCGCGAACGCGTCCTGGACGTCCTGCGCTGCTACCAGAACCCCGACGGCGGGTACGGCAACGCGCTCGAACCCGACCTGCGCGGCGCGGGCAGCCAGCCGGAGCCGGTCGAGGTGGCGTTCTGGATCCTGGACGAGCACGACGCCCTCACCGGGCCCGCGGTCGCCGCCGCCTGCGACTACTTGCTGGGCGTCACCGCCAAGGACGGCGGCGTCCCGTTCGTGCTGCCCACCGTCCGCGACACCCCGCGCGCCCCCTGGTGGGAGACGGACCCGGGGGAGACGGACGGCCCGCCGGGCAACCTCGTCCCGACCGCCTCGATCGCCGGGCTCCTGCACAAGCACGGCATCGACCACCCGTGGCTCGGCCCCGCCACCGACTTCTGCTGGGCGAAGATCGCCGACATCTCCCAGACCACGCCGTACGAGGCCCGCGCCGTCGTCACCTTCCTCGACCTGGTACCCGACAGGGCGCGCGCGGAGGCCGAGTTCGCGCGGCTGCGGGAGGCGATCCTGGCGACCGTCGCCCTCGACCCCGACACCCCCGGTGACGCGCACTTCCCGCTGGACTTCGCCCCGGCACCGCTGCGGCTTCCCCTCTTCGAGGCGGACGTCCTCGACCGTCACCTCGACGCGCTCCTTGCCGCCCAGTCGGCCGAGGGCGGATGGACCGGGAACTGGCTGATCTGGACGCCCGTGGTCGCCCACGAGTGGGGCGGCTACGTGACCGTGCAACGCCTCAAGACTCTCCGCGCCTACGGCCGCCTGCCTGAATGACGCGGCTCCACACCGCACTGCCTTGCTATGGGCGGTCCGTTACGGGTGGTTCCACACGCAAACTGACTCGCGTCCACCAGGGCCCAGACCAGCCTCCTGAAGGCCGGCCCGCCGCTCCCCGCCACGCCCACCCTGCCGCCGGCGATGACACTTCAGCGCCCCTGCCCGCATCCCGTACGGATGGTGGCTCCTGGACCGCCCTGTTCGTGCCTGCTGCAGGCGACGACTCCTGAACGGTCCTTCCACGCGACTGCCGGGGAACCGCTCACCGACGTCCTCAGCCTGGGCGGTTCTGTCAGTGCCGGGTCGTAGCGTGGAGGCATGTACGCGGAGTGGCTCCCCGACCGAGATCTCGCCGACCGCATCGCCTGCTTCTGGCACCAGCACGGCGAGGCCGACGGCGTCCAGCTCGTGGTGCCCGACGGCTGCGTCGACCTGATCTGGGGGCCCGACGGGCCCTTCGTGGCAGGCCCCGACACCGGGCCTGCACCGGTGTCCGTACGAGAAGGCGACACCTTCACCGGCATCCGCTTCAAGCCCGGCGCGGTCGGCGAGGCGTTCGGCGTCCCCCTCCAGGAACTTCGCGACCAGCGCGTTCCCGTCTCGGCCCTCGACGCGCTGCCGCCCCTCAGCGAGCCGTTCCCGGAGCGTGAGGGGGCGTCCATCGGCTTCGACGCGGTCGCGGGGGAGTCGACACCCGCGTTCGGCCTCGACGAACACTCCGCACGGCGGTTGCGCGCGCTGCGGGCGACGGTCGTGGCCAGGCTTCGGCAGACACCTGGGCCCGACCCCGCCGCCTCCGACATCGCCGCCGCCCTGCGCACCGGGCGGAGCGTGGGCGAGGCGGCCTGGCACCTGGGGTTCAGCGAGCGGCAGCTCCAGCGGCGCAGCGTGGCCAGCTTCGGCTACGCGCCCAAGACGTTGCAGCGGATCGTCCGTTTCCAGCGGGCGCTGAAGCTGGCACGGGCGGGGGTGCCGCTCGCCGAGGTCGCCGCCACGGCCGGGTACACCGACCAGCCGCACCTGTCCAACGACGTCAAGCGGCTGAGCGGGGTCGCTCTCGGGCAGCTCGTCTAGGCCTGCTTCAGAGGTCGATCAGCACCTTGGCGTCCGGGTGCGGTGTCCGGGAGCGGGCACCGGGTTCGCTCGCGTGTGAACGCGTCCCTGCCGACCCGGCGGGGCTTTCGACCACTAGGTCCTGCCGGGCGGGGTGCCCGAGATCAGTGCGGCGGCCCACCTGGCGTTCGGGTCGCTGTCCACGAGCAGCGCCCGCGTCAGCAGGCTGAGCGGGATCGCGAGCAGCGCGCCCAGCGGTCCGAGGACGAACGCCCACACGACGAGCGACACGAACGTCATCGTGGTCGACAGCCCGACGGCATCGCCCAGGAACTTGGGCTGGATGAACGACTGGATGACGACGTTGATGACGCAGTAGGCGGCGATGACGAGCAGCATCTGCTTCACGCCGCCGTTCAGGAGCGCCAGCATCGCCGGGGGAATCAGCCCCAGGACGAACCCCACATTGGGGATGTAGTTGGTGATCAGTGCCAGGACACCCCAGAGGAGGGGCAGCGGGACTCCCAGGATCGACAGCGCGGCCACGTCCAGAACGGCGCAGATCAGCCCGAAGATGGTCGACACGATCAGGTAGCGCCTGGTCTTGTGGGCGAACGTGGCGAGCGCGGTCACCAGGTGCGGCTTGTCTTCTCTTTCGGAGGAGAGGATCTTCGCCGTCACCGGCGCGTCCAGGCACATGGCCAGCAACAGCACGACGATCAGGAAGAGCCCCGACAGGACGTCCAGCACGCTGGAGAGCAGGCTCTGCAGGATCCCGATCACCTTTGCCGGATCGAACGACTGGATCAGCTTGTTGAGCTGGGCGTTGCTGATGCCGTGCGTGGTGGCGAAGTGCTCCGCGTTGTTGACGAGCCGCTGGAACTGGTTGGTGTAGGCGGGCAGCAGCGAGGCGAGCTCCGTCGCCGAGATCGTCAGCACTCCCACCATGGCGAGTAGCACCAGCAGCACGATGAGAAACGGCACGGTCACCTGGACCCAGCCCGGGGTCTTGTGGTCACGCAGCCAGTCGCGCACCGGGGCGACGGCGACGACCAGCACCAGGGCCAGCACGACCGGTCCGACGATGGACGCGACCTCGCGCACGCCGAAGAGGGTGACCACCGCGCAGGCCATCCCCAGCAGGATGGCGAGCGTTCGCGGCATGGGTTGATCGCTCACGGCGGATTACCTACCCCTTCGGTGTCACCACACCGGAGCGAAATCCTCGATTTGACGGTTGCCGGAGGCGTACATAGAGTTCACCAGTCCCACGAGGAAGACGTTGATCGTTGGCCTCGCTCCGGTGACCACCTCCAGCAAGATCCCTTTCGTGGACTGATCATGTCCGCGGTAGTGCGATTCGACAAGAGTCGGGCTTGGGAGTAAGTTAGAGGGGTTGCCCTGGAGACGGGGTGGGTCTGAAATTCCGAAAGCGCCGAATTTGACAGAGAATACGGTCGCTGAAAGAATAAAGACACAACGAAATGAGCGCCTCTCGCAGGACCGGGGAGTAAGCGTCCGTTTCTTGAGAACTCAACAGTGTGCTAAAAGCCAGTGCATGATGCACAAACCCCGTCATTGATTTGACGGATTCCTTTTG
>NZ_JBEXUP010000024.1:0-77290 GCF_040614375.1 Nonomuraea sp. NPDC005983 | reverse complement strand
TTGCTTGAGCCGTGTGCGGGGACGACCCGCACGCACGGTTCTGAGGGGGCCCTGGTGCAGCAATGCACCGGGGCTACCCGACCGCCCACGCGCTGGCGACCGCCAAAGACGAGCAGCCGAAAGACGAGCCAAGCCCTATCACCGAATCGGGCAAGACGCTCGAAGCCGCAGGCGCGAGCAGATGACGGTCAGGGCAAGCCTCCGGCGGGGATCTCCAGCCCCGAGGTGATCAACGAGCTCGGGCCGCGCCAGACCGCCCACAGTTCCTAACCGCCGCCTATACGCCGGGCGGCGGATCTCGGAAGCAGCCCCTGGCTAGTCCCACGGCGTGTCGGCAGCAACGGCATGCTGCTGGAATGTGTCGGCGTTGGCGCTGACGGCGCCGGTGAAGAGGATGGCGGCCGCTACCGTGGCTACGATGATCAGTCGTGTGATCTGCACGATTGTTCCCTTCTTGGCGGTCCGTTTGCTGCGATGTCAGCACTGTGGGGCGCGGACCCTTCGCGGGGCCATCTCGTTGCTGACCCGCCTGCTCAAGCCGCCGTGATAGCGCCGCAGTAGGGCCATGACAGCCGGTTCCTCATGGTGGATATCGACAGGGTCGCTACGCACCAGAGGGAGAAGCGCAATGACGCTAGCGACGAGCGGTCAGGTGGACGGGCAGACCGGGCAGCGGGCGCGCGTGGAGACGAGCCGATCTGTCGAAGCGGTCGGCGACTCCGGGCCGGGTCCGACGACGACGCGGTTCGGCTTCCTCGGAGCGGTAGCACTGTGGCAGGGCGGCCAGGAGATTCGGCTTCACACCAAGCGGTCGAAGACGGTGATAGCCCGGCTTCTCCTCTCCCCGGGCCGCCTGGTGAGCGTGGACGCTCTGGTGGACGGACTGTACGGCGAATATCCCGCCAAGAGCGCGCGCAACCAGGTCCACCGTGGGATCGGAGAGCTTCGTCGGCAGGGCGTGTTCATCGTAGAGCGGGATGGTTCGTACCAGCTTGAGACCCCCGCGGAAGCCATTGACGCGTGGCAGTTCAAGAGCCTGACCGAGGCGGCCAAGGCCGTCGGGCGACCGTCTGACAGAGTCAGGCTCCTGCGGGACGCGCTGAAGGTCTGGCGCGGCCCGGCCCTGGCGGGGCTGGAGAGCGACGTCTTCCGGGCCGCGGCGGAGGAGTGGGAGGAGCGGCGGCTCACGGCGGTCCAGGAGCGGATCGAGACCGACCTGGTGCTGGGCCGCCACAACGAGCTGATCCCCGAGCTCCGGCGCCTGACCAGCGAGCATCCATTGCGCGAGCACTTCTCCTGGCAGCTCATGGTGGCTTGCTACCAGGCCGGCCGGGCCGGGGAGGCCATCGCCGTCTACACCGCGCTCCGCGAGGAACTGGCCGACCAGTTGGGCATCGATCCCTCTGTCGAACTGCGACGGCTCTACGAGCAGATCCTCCGCCAGGAGCCCTTGCTGGACGAGGAGGAAGTGGCGCCCCGGCAGCTCCCGCCGCGCCCGTTGCAGATCATCGGGCGGGGGCGAGAGCTGAAGCAGATCCAGACGGCGTTCGAAAATGGCAGCCGCGCCATCGCGATCACCGGGGCCGCTGGCTCGGGCAAATCCACGCTCGCGCTGGAGGTCGCCCACAGGTGGGCGGAGCTGTTCCCTGACGGGCACCTCTACAGCGCCGAACCGGAGGGCGCGCTGCCCAGCATGCTGCGGGCACTGGGCGACAGCGACGTGCCGGATCGGCAGGACGAGCGCAGCGGCCGCCTCCGCACCCTCCTGGCCACTCGGCGAATCCTCATCGTGCTGGAGAACGTGACAAGCGCGGCACAGGTCCGCCCTGCCCTTCCCACCGGCCAAGACTGCGCGCTCATCACGACCAGCCGCTCGTCACTGGCCTCCCTGCGCGAAGCCTTCCAGGTGACTCTGGAAAGACTGGCCATAGACGACGCGTGGGCGCTGCTCGCCAACGGCGCCGGCGCCCATCGCCTGGAAGCCGAGCCGGAGGCCACCCGACAGGTGATCGAGATGTGCGACGGGCTGCCCCTGGCACTGGACATCGCCGCCGCCCGGCTGGTCGCCAAGCCGCACTGGAGCATGAGCACCCTGGCAGCTCGCCTGGAGGACCATGGCAGGCTCTTGTCCGAGTTGCGGCATGACGACCTCGACATCCGCTCCGCCCTTGACAGTGGCTACAGCGCCCTGGCCCCGGAGGCCCAGGCGCTGCTGCGCAAGATCGGCTACCTCGCCGCTCAGGAGGTCTCGTCCTGGGCGGTCTCCCGGCTTGAGGAGGTGCCGCCAGCCGAGGCCGAGGCGCGGATCGAAGCCCTCATCGACGCGCGGCTGCTCACCATCTCCGGGGTCGGAACGGGTGGCCGGTTCACCTATCGCTGCCCCAACATGGTGCTGGCCCACGCACGGGAGCGGGCGTTGGCGGAAGATCCTGTCGCCGAGCTCGACGCGGCGGTCGGCCGCATTCTCGGCGAAGTGGGCAGCGGCAGCCTGATCGAACCCCGCCTACTCGCTGATCGCCAGAGTAGAGTGCGGGATGGTGCGCAGACGGTTCAGTGAATCACGGACAGCGGATGTACTGGTCGTCCTATTAGCGTGGTTACTGTCCACGCCCGGAGCGCCCGGAGCGAGCTGGACGACGCTCGCCACCCAGCTCATCGCCGGCGGGCTGGCTTCCGGCGCGCTGATCTGGCGCCGAAAGCGCCCCGTCCTGGTCGTCTGCTTCAGCCTCGCCTGCACGCTGGCGTTGTTGTTCCTCATGCCGCAACCGGTGTTCCCCGGAGCGCTGGCATGGGCCCTGTACGCCGTGGGCAGGCACGCCCCGCCCCGCGTCTCCTGGACGACCGCGGCGATCGCCGGCCTGTTCTATGGCGGCACACTCGTGGGCCTGCACGCCTTGGGCTCACCAGTGCTCGCCCAGGGCGGGGACGGACCGATGTCCACCGCCTTTCTCATCGCCGTGCTCCTTCTCCTACCGGTCTTCCTGCTGGTCGCTCTGGGGAGCCTGGTACGGCTGCGCCATGAGCTGAAGGAACGCGACCTGACCGAGGCGGCGGGGGCAGCCCTACGGGCAGAGCGGGCGCGTATCGCACGAGAGTTGCACGACGTGGTGGCACACCACATCACCACCATGAACGTCCTGCTGGGCGCGGCACGTACGGTTCTGCGGCAGGATCCCGGTCGGGCCGAGGAGACGATCGCCACGGCCGAGCGGAACGGCCGTGAGGCCATAGCGGAGCTGCGGCAACTGCTGCACGTGCTCCGGGCAGAGCTGTCGGCCGGACCTCAACCCGAGGACCACACCACCGGGGTCGCCCTCCTGCCCGTTCTGGTGGACAGGGCGCGGGAGGCCGGTCAGCGCATCACCCTGGAGGTGGCCGGGGAGCCCTTCCCTCTGCCGACGACCGTGGACCACGCGGTCTATCGGATCGTCCAGGAGGCGTTGACCAACTCCCGCAAGCACGCTCCCAGCGCCACGTCCACCGTCACGGTCAGGTACCTTCCCGGAGTGGTCGACGTGCAGGTCGACGACGACGGTTCGACCGTGCGGGATGCGACGGGAACAGAGGGCTTCGGCCTGCGGGGGATAGCCGAGCGTGTCACCCTGTGCGGCGGGGAACTAGAGGTAGGGGCCGTTCCCCGAGGAGGTTTCCGTGTGCACGCGAGTATCCCGGCCGATCAAGGTGCTGATCGTCGATGACCATGCACTGATCCGCGCAGGTTTCAGCGCGATCCTTCAGGCTCAGGAGGACATCACCGTGGTGGGGGAGGCTCAGGAGGGCGAGGCCGCATACGAGTTATGCGTGCGATCGGCTCCTGATGTGGTGCTGATGGACGTCCACATGCCCAACGGCGTTGACGGCATCAGCGCCACCAAGCACATCACCGGTGAGCTGCCTGATGTGCGGGTGGTCGTGATCAGCACCTTCGATCTGGACGAACACGTCATGGACGCGCTGCGTGCCGGAGCCTCCGGCTTCGTCTCCAAAGAGGTCCCGCCGGAAGAGCTGGTGCAGGCAGTGCGGGTCGCTCACGAGGGTGAGTCGGTAGTAACCCCACGCCTGCTGACGAGGCTCATCGGAACCTTCGTCCGGTTACCGGAACCGCGACGTCGCCCCCGGCTGGCTGGTGTCACCAGTCGTGAGCTGGACGTGCTCGTGCTGATCGCACGCGGCTACTCCAACGCCGAGATCTCGGCGTCCCTCCAGATCGCCGGCTCAACCGTCAAGAACCATGTGACCAGCCTCTTTGCCAAGATCGGAGTTCGTGACCGGGCCCAGGCGGTGATCCTTGCCTACGAGACGGGGCTCGTACGGCCGGGGGAGTAGGGTCCTAGACGCGGTGCTCCTGGGCCTCGGCTCCTAGGGCGAGATTCGTCCGAGCGAGGGAAGAAACGCCGCCGACCGGCCGAGATCCTGAAGATGTCCCTGGAACACGGCGTCTTCGAGGAGAAGCACCATGAGGCTGCTGGCCGCTGGTTTCCTCACGATCGCGACAACCCCGCTCACGGCCGCGAGCACCTCGGAATTCCCCGCGGTCGACTGGAACCCTGCCCGGACAACGCGGCCGTGCAGTGCGCCACCGTGCGCGTTCCGGTGGACTGGGCACGCCGCGGTGGCGAGCAGATGACGCCGGAGCCGGCCAGTCTTCCGGCCCTCACGCCCTCTCCCCCGATTTCGGGGCCCTATCCTACGCTCGCCTGCACGGGCTGGAAGGCTCCGCTCGCCAATCCGCCCCGGCCCCTGATCGCGGAGAAGCTCTTCCCTTTCTCGGCGCCGGCACCAACCCCGGCGACTACGCGACGACCCGCAGCCTGCTCCGGCACGTCCCTGGAACCGTCCGGTACGACGGCCCTGGCCACGTCATCTACCTGGGCGGACTGCCGGGCTCGGATTGCGTGATCCGCCATGCCGTTCGCTATCTGACCCACCTGCTGTTGCCCGCCGGACCGGTCTGCCGAGCGGGGAATCGACTGGGAAGCGCGAGGGAAACGACGCCTGTCAGAGTTTGGAATGTCAGCAAGGACGGACGGAACGAAAAACCTCCGCCCATAAAAAAGCAAACTCACGCGACAAGCGTCAAAGAAAGGAAAGCCATGAACGAGAACAAGGTTGCTTACGAGGCTCCGGCTCTGGTCGAGGTCGGCGACTTCACCGAGCTCACCCAGCTCACCAACCGCGGCAAGTGGGCCGACAGCATCTGGGGCTACTACTTCGACTAAGTCCGGCCTGAATTCGGCCTGACGCCTTAATCGTCGGTGGCGCCTGATGTCATTCTCGCCGGGCGCCACCGACGAGCGGCATTTCCGCACAGAAAGCACTGAAACATCCAAGCGAAGGAGGCCGGGATGAAATTCGTCGTGCTCCCGGACAACCCGGAGGCGGAGCGGGTCAGGAACATCCTTCCCGCCGCGCTCGGCGAGAACGTCCTGACGCATCGTTCCGGCCTGCCCTGGCTGGTGGGCCACTGGCCCGGCTCCGACATCGTGCAGGCCGAATCGGCACACGCCCAAGTAGCTCTCCTGGGCACCGCGGACGTCACGGAGGCGGCCTTGGCCGCACGGCTCCGTCAGGTCCGCTCCGTATGTGACCTTGACTCCCTGGCCGCCTCGATCCCGGGGTCGTTCCACCTGATCGGATCCGTGGACGGCAGGGTAAGGGCGCAGGGCAGCATTTCGACCGCTCGGCAGATCTTCTACGGGACGGTCATGGGCATGACCGTCGCCGCGGATCGCCCGCAGAGCCTGGCTGGCCTGACCGGCGCCGGCATCGACGAAGAACGGCTGGCGCTGCACCTGCTCACCCCGTTCGGGGCCCCGTGGCCGCTGAACGATGCGAGCATGTGGAAGGGCGTGCGGGCTCTGACGCCTGGGCACTACCTGGAGATCTCCCCCGATGGCGCCGAGCGCCTGGTGAGCTGGTGGACGCCTCCGGAGCCGGAGATCTCACTGGCCAACGGCGCGGTCCTGGTGCGCGACGCGCTGGAGGCCGCGGTCGCGGCCAGAAACAGAAAAGCCCAAGTCATCAGCGCGGACTTCTCCGGCGGCATGGACTCCACCAGTCTGTGCTTCTTGGCCGCCAGGCAGAGCGCCGAGTTGGTGACCGTCCACTATGAAGGCTCGGGCAGTCTGAACGACGACAAGCTCTGGGCCGACCGCTGCAGGAGCGAGCTTCCGTACGCCCGGCACCTGACCGTGCCGCGCGGCACGGGCCCCGCCCTGTACTCCCCGTTGTCCACCGCGCAGCTCGACCTGGAAGGCCCGGTCCCCCTGGCCCGCCCTCGCGCGCGCATCGAGCACGTGCTTCGGCTGGCGGCCGAAGCAGGTGCCACTCGCCATATGCAGGGCACAGGCGGCGACGAGCTGTTTTTCGCCACCACCACGTGCCTGCACTCACTTTCCCGCCAATTCCCGCGACGGTCCATCCCGCACATCAGGGCCGCCGCGTCACGATATCGCTGGAACCTGTTCACCACGGTGCGCCAGTTCTCGGCCATCAAGCCTTATGCCCGCTGGCTGGATCAGAGCACGGAGCGGCTCACCAGCCAGCGGGTGTGGGGATACGAGACCGGATGGGAACCGGCCCTCCACATGCCGCCATGGGCGACGGAAGCGGCCGTATCCACGGCGCGCGCGCTCATCCACGAGGCGGCGGCCAGGAGTCCGGAGCCGTTCGCCCCACTGCCGGCCCAGCACGAGATGATCCGCGCCATCCAGGCGAACGGCTGGATCATCCGTGGGCTCTCCCGGATCGCGGAGCAGTTCGGCGTGCTGCTGGAGGCTCCCTACACCGACGACCGCGTTCTCGAGTCCGCACTTTCGATTCGCCTTGAGGACCGGATCTCGACCTCTCACATGAAACCAGTGCTCGCTGAAGCGATGCGGGGCCTGGTTCCCCACGTCCTCGATCGCCAGACCAAGGCCGATGGAAGCACCGACTTCTATGAGGGGCTGCGCAGGCATCGGCAGGAACTGTGGGCCTTGTTCGAGGACTCTCACCTGGCCCGTCTCGGGCTCATCGACCCGGAGGCGCTTCGCCCGATCCTCTTCGGAGAGCACGCAGACGCGCGGCCGTTCATGCCGTTCGACTCCACGCTGGGCGTCGAGCTCTGGCTTCGATCAACATCAACATGTGAAGGAGAAATGTGATGGCCTGGCATCTGCCCGCGCACGTGACGTTCACGAAAACCGACACTGGGGCTGTTCTGCTGGACAGCCGCCGCAGCCGGTACTGGCAGACGAACGACACAGCGGCGATCGTGCTCGACCGCCTCATGCAGGGTGCGGACGTCGAATCGGCGGTGGCCGATCTGTGCACCCGCTACCCGGACTCGGCCGAGCAGATCACGGCCGATGTCCAGAACATGCTCGGCAAGCTCGCCGCGGCCAAGCTGGTGATCCCATGAGCCCGAAGATGGTGGCGCTTCAGCGGGCTGACGCCCCTCCCTGGCGTCTGCGCCCCGCCGCGCTGCTGGCCATCGCCCTTGCCTGGCCGCTGGCCCGCTGCTCCCCCCACCGGTTGCGCGCGGTGCTGCAGTTCCTGAGTATGGCCGCCAGACCGGCGACCGCCGAGGAGGCCGAGCGTGCGCGGAACGCGATCCTGGGCCTGAGCATGAGGCACGGCGGCCCGCGCTGCCTCGAAAGATCTATTGCGATCGCCCTGATGTGCCGGCTCCGTGGCAGCTGGCCGGACTGGTGCACCGGGGTGAGCACCCATCCTTTCGAAGCCCACGCCTGGGTGGAAGCGGATGGCAGACCGATCGGCGAGAACCCCGACGAGATCATCCACTTCTTCATCACCATGAAAGTGTCGGTCTGCTCATGAACGTGCTGCAGAGCACCGTAGGACAGCAACCGCCCCCCGCCATGCGCCTGGCGCAGGTGTGCCACGTCTACGGCGCGCGGGAGACCGCCGTTACCGCGCTCAAGGAGGTGACCTGGGATTTCAGTCCCGGCACCTTCACCGCGGTCATGGGACCGTCCGGATCCGGCAAGACGACCTTCCTGCAGTGTGCGGCGGGTTTGCTCGAGCCCACCTCCGGTTCGGTCTCCCTCGGCCCCCACCAGCTCAACGGCATGTCGGAGAAGAAGCTCGCGACCGTCCGCCGGGAGCTGGTCGGCTTCGTCTTCCAGGCGTTCAACCTCATGCCGGCGCTCACCGCCGCCGAGAACATCGCACTGCCCCTCCGGCTGGCACGCCGTGGCGCCGATCAGGCGTGGATGAACGAGCTCGCCAAGCGCGCGGGTATCGCCGACCGCCTGAGCCACCGCCCCCACGAGCTGTCCGGCGGGCAGCAGCAGCGGGTGGCCATCTGCCGGGCACTGATCACCAAGCCGCAGGTCCTCTGCGCCGACGAACCAACCGGCGCTCTGGACAAGGCCGCGAGCCGGGCGGTGCTGTCGCTCCTGCGTGAGGCCGTGACAGAGCTCGGGCAGACCGTGATCATGGTGACCCACGATCCGATCGCCGCGGCCAGCGCCGACCAGGTGCTCTTCCTGGTGGACGGAAGGATCATCGACGTGATGGACGCGCCCGACCCCGAGCGGGTGGCCGCCACCATGACGCGCCTTGCGGGTGAGGAGTGATGCTGGCCATCGCCTGGAGCACGCTGCGCCGCCAGCCGGGCATGCTACTCGGAGCCTTCCTGATGATCGTCATCGGGGCGAGCCTGACCAGCGCGTTCTCCATCATCCGGCACTCGGCGGTCAAGGCGGAGGCGCCGGTCGAACGATACTCGGCCGTCCCGGTCGTCGCCGGCGGAACCGAGGGGCTGTTCACATCGGACGCGGTCGATCGGATTCGGCGACTTCCAGCGGTCCAGGAGGTCGTGCCGGAGCTGACGTTCACCGCCATCGTGCTGGACACGCAGGGGCAGCCGGTACTCCCGATCGCGAAGCTCGCGCAGTTCGGCCATGGCTGGACGAGCGCGAAGCTGACCCCGTTCGCGCTCAGCGCAGGGCGGGCGCCCGTCGGCGACGACGAGGTAGTGCTGGATCGGGAGCTGGCCAGGGCGGCTGGGGCATCACCCGGTGAGTCGGTGCAGGTCCTGGCGGCGGGCGCGAGCCGTACGTATCGGCTGGCCGGGATCGTCGAGCCGGACGGCTCCGCCGGCCCCCTGGCCTACCAGCGCGCACTCTTCTTCACTGAGGATCACGCCGCCGAACTGGCCGGACGCGGTGCCGGGCGCGTGGATGGGCTCGGCGTCTTCGTCAAAGCCGGATCCGATCCCGCAGCCGTCGCGGCCGAGATCCGCCCCCTGCTGAGCCAGGCGATCCAGGGTGACGCTCCCGGGCCGGCTGGTCTGCCGACCCTGCAGGTCGCCGCGGGCACCGACCGCGGAGTGCTGGAGGGCAGCCTTCCCGACGATCGCGCGACCGGCCAGACCATGGGCATGCTGACCGCGATCATCGCGCTTATGGCCATCACCGTGATCAGCGGCGCGTTGACCACGTCGATCCGACGCCGGTCCAGGCAGTTCGCCCTGCTCAGAGCCGTTGGCGCCACCCCTGGCCAGATCAGGCAGCTCTGCTGCGCCGAGGCGCTGCTGCTGTCGCTGCTGGGCGGGATCATCGGCAGCCTCGCGGGGCTGGGGCTGGCCGAGCTGTTCGTCGCCGCCCTGCGCTCCAGGGAGATCTTCAACCCGGCCTTCCGCGTCATCTACAACGGGGAGCCGATGGTCCTGGCTCTCGTGGTCACCATCGTGGCCAGCCAGGTGGCTGCCTGGCTGACGGCCCGCGCCGCGTTGAAGATCAGGCCCGCGGAGGCGCTGACGGACTCCTCGGCGGTGAACGAGCGCACCAAGGGGAGGGCGTTCAAGATCATTGCGGGCGTGCTGGCGCTGGTCTGTGCGGGCGTCGTCCAGGTCCTCGGCATGTCCGGCCTGATGCCCCCCGCCCTGCGCGGGGTTTACGGCGTGCTGGCGAGCGGCCTGGTCATGATCGGTATTGGGCTCATCGGTTCGTGGATCGTCTACGGCCTGACCTACCTCGGCCGCGCGCCCGTCGCCGCGCTCTCCCCTGTCAGCGGCTACCTGGCGGCCGCCAACGTACGCTTCAAGCATCGTCGGTACGCCGGCGTCGTGGCACCGCTCGCCGTGGGCGTCGCGATCGCCGGTTGGGCACTGAGCAGCCTCCCGCTCTACACCCTCAGCACCACCGAGGAGGCGGCGGAGCGGATCAACGCGGACTACATCCTCAGAACGCCGCTGATCCGCGAGACCTACGTCGGCCTCAGCGAAGACGTACGGCAGTCGGTCGCGAACATACCCGGCGTCATCGCCACCGCCGGCCTCTGGGACGCCTGGGCACAGGCGACCCCTTTGCGAGCCGGTCAGGACAGGGCCGTCCAGGACACCGCCGCCACCTATGCGACCGTCGTCACCGGCACGGCAGATGACCTGCTCGACCTCCAGGTGCAGCAGGGGAAGCTTTCGGACGAGGGCGCGGCCGTTGGTGCCGCCTACGCGCGGCAGCGTGGGATCTCACTCGGCGACCAGGTCCAAGTGCGCGTCTCCGGCGCATCGGAACCGATCAACCTGCCGGTCGCGGCCATCTTCGCCCGGGACAAGGGCGGCCAGGAAGGCCTGGTCCTCCCCGGCAAGGCCCTCGCTGGTCACGTGGCCGCGCCTGCCTATGACCGCATCCTGGTGCGGGGCGGGTCCGCCGCCGACCCGGGTCTCTACCGTCAACTCCACGCCCTCGCCGGGCAGAGCGGCCTGGTGAGGGTGGAGACGACGGCCGAGTTCCGTCAGCAGTACGTGGCGGAGCGCTCGGCCGGCACATCCAACATCGGCATCCTCGCGGTGGTCCTGGTCGGTGGCTTCCTGCTGCTGGCAGCGGTCATCGCGCTGGTGCTGAGCGCCGCGGACCGCTCCGGGGAGTTCCACTCCTTCCGCCAGATCAACGCGGCCCCGCGGCAGATCACCGTGATGGTCGTCTGGGAGATGATCCTGACGGTCGTCCCGGCCTGGCTGCTCGGTGTGGCGGCGACCGTGTGGATGGCGCTCCTCATGGCCGGAGGGAGCCTCGAGGCGACCGTGACGGCGCTGCCCGCCGGCACCCTCGCCGCTTTCGGACTGACTGGGCTGATCGTCGCTGTCGCGGGATGCCTGATGGCGTCGCGTACGGCGATGAGAAGCGTGAACCGCTTCGAGGTGATCTGATGCACGCGACGATGGGGAACAGCCGGTTACGCCCCTCGGCCTGGCGGCTCCTGGCCGACCAGAGCCGCCTTCACTGGCGGCTGCTCGCGGCTGGCGGCGCCCTCAACCTCGTGGGAACCGTGGCAGGGCTGGCCCAGCCGCTGATCGCCAAGCAGGTCATCGACTCCATCGGCTCGGGGCAGATCTCAGCGGGGCCAGTGCTGGCACTCACCTGCCTCGTCCTCGTCAGCGCGCTCTCGGCCGGGTGCGGCAGCTACCTGCTGGAGCGAGTGGCGGCGGCGGTCGTGCGCCGGGCTCGTGGCAGGCTCATCACGAGGATCATGCGGTTACGGGTCGACGCGCTGGACCGTCCGGGTGACCTGATCTCCCGGGTGACCTCCGACACGACGCTTCTGAGCAGCGCCGCCTCGCAGGCGATCGTGGAGCCACTGAGCGGCGTCCTCATGCTCGTCGGCGGGATCACACTGATGGCCGTCCTCGACCTAACGCTGCTCGGCATAACCGTGGGCATCCTCTTCGTCATCCTGGCCGTGGCAGGCTTGGCGATGCCCAGGATCTCCCACGCCCAAGCGGGCGTGCAGCGGTCGGTCGGCGACATCACCGAGGCGCTGGAGCGAGCGCTGGGGGCCTTTCGCACGGTGAAGGCCAGCGGCATGGAGAACGCCGAGATCGCACGGCTAGAAGCGGCCACGCAGGCGGCGTGGAAGCACTCTACTGGTGCGGCGAAGTGGGCCGCGGTCGCGCGGGTCTCCTCCGGGCTCGCCATTCAGGTGGCGTTCCTCGCCGTCCTCGGAGCTGGCGCCGCCCGCGTGGCCTCCGGCGATCTCGCCGTCTCCTCGCTCGTGGCGTTCCTTCTGTACCTGTTCAGCATGGGGCAGCCCATCGCGACTCTCGTACAGAGCGCCACGGAGATGCAGGTGGGCCTGGCCGCCGTGCATCGCATGCGCGAGGTGGACGACCTGCCGGTCGAACCCGAGGAGCAGACCAGGACAGGCGTCGTGGAGCCGTTCCCCCCGCAGGCCACGGCCGCCTTCCACCAGGTCTCCTTCGGCTACCGCGGGAAACCGGTGCTCCGGGAGGTCTCCTTCACCGCCGCGGCCGGCGAGGTCACCGCGATCGTGGGCGAGTCCGGAACCGGGAAGACCACCCTCTTCTCTTTGCTGGAACGCTTCTACGAGCCGTCGTCGGGGGTCATCAGGATCGACGGCAGCGACGTACGCCAGTGGCCGCTGGCCGAGCTGCGCCGCCAGATCGGGTACGTCGAGCAGGACGCCCCCGTCCTGTCCGGCACGCTCAGAGAGAACCTGTGTTACGCCGCGCAGTCGGTCTCGGCGCAGGAGTTGGAGCGCGTCCTGGCCAGGACGCGCCTCACCGAGTTCGTCGCGAGCCTGCCCGACGGGCTCGATACGCCGATCGGCCACCGGGGAATGACGCTTTCCGGCGGTCAGCGGCAGCGGATAGCCATCGCGCGGGCCTTGCTGCGCCGTCCGCAGATCCTCCTGATGGATGAGGCGACCTCGCAGCTCGATGCGGTCAACGAGCTCGCGCTGCGAGAGACGATGGCCGAGGTGACGCGGACGACCACGGTCATCATGATCGCCCACCGGCTCTCCACGGTGGTGGGAGCCCACCACATCGTGGTCCTGGAGGGCGGGCGGGTGCGCGCCGACGGAACCCACGAGGAACTGCTCGCGACGGATGGCTTCTACCGGGAGCTCGTCGGCAGCCAGCTTGTCGCCGGCGGACGCGAATGAGGCACACCGTGATTGCATTGACGCCGGAGCGCACCCCGCGGAGACCACGGCGCCAGCTCTCAGCGCGGCTCTACGGAACGCGCTACGACGAGGTCCCCTTCGCCGGGCTGCTGGCGCGGTTCGCCGACCACCACGAGGCGCTGCTGAGGTCCGAGACGGAAGCCTGCCGAAGTCTGCTCACCCGCGAGGCCTGGGACTCCCTGAGGGAGGATCTGATCGATGACCTGCTCGCCATCAGCCATCGGACGCTGATCTTCGAACTCAACGAGTCACGGGCGCGTGGCAGGCTCAACGGGGACACGCCTGAGGAAAGGTATCGGGACTACAGCGACCGCCTGCTGGGCGACCCGTCGTACCTGGCTTCGCTCTTCGCCAAGTATCCCGTACTCGACCAGGCGCTGGTGCGCTGCGCCGGCAACTGGATGACGACCTGCCTGGAGCTGCTTTCCCGGCTCCAGGCCGACATCCCGCTGCTCCAGCGGAGCGGGTTCATCGCGGAACGCCCCGCGAAGGTCAGCTCGCTGCGGACCGGTCTGGGCGACCCGCACAACGGCGGCCGGTCGGTCACCGAGGTGGCCTTCTCCAGTGGGGACCGGGTCATGTACAAGCCGCGGCCGCTCGACGCCGAGGAGATGTATGGCCAAGCCGTCACGCTGGTCAACGCACTCGACGATGAGATCGGTCTGAAGGCGATGCGGGTCGTCAACCGGGCCGCGTACGGCTGGTGCGAGTTCGTGCGCCACATGCCCGCCTCCTGCCCGGAGGGGATCAGCCGGTTCTACCGGCGGATCGGCTTCTGCATCGCGCTGTTGACCTGCCTGGCGGCCTCCGACATCCACATGGAGAACCTCCGGGCCGACGGCGAGTTCCCCATCCCCATCGATCTTGAGACGATCCTGCAGCCCCCGGCGGCGCACGACGCCGGCTCGGACTCCGCCGCGGCCAAGGCTTTCGAGCTGCTCTCACGGAGCGTCCTGGCGACCGCGATGATCCCGGGACGCCAGCTCAGCATGGAGACCAGCGCGATAGGCGGCGGTCTGGGCGCTGCGGGGACGCTGCGAAAGCCGGCCCTGGTCGCGCCGTTCACCGACGCGATGCGGACAGAGCTGGTGCCCACCGCCCTGGAGCAGGCTGGAAACCTTCCCTTCCTGGAACACGGGAGGGTCCAGCCGGCCGACCACGTCTCCGACATCGTCGGCGGCTTCCTGGACGCCTACGACATCATCGCCGGAAACAAACCCGCCTTCCGCGAGCTGATTCGCCGCTTCGGCCATGCGGAGATCCGCTACCTGGTCCGGCCCACCCGGGTCTACGGCCTATTGCTGGGCGAGCTCCACCATCCTCGCCGTCTGCGTGACGATCATGCGGCGGACGAGCTCTGGACCGCCCTCGCGGCCTCTCCCGAGTTCGTCCCGGTGGCTGAGGCCGAGCGAAGCCAGCTACTGGCGGGCGATATCCCGCGCTTCTCCGTCAGCGCGTCCTCGACCACGCTCCGCTTCGAGGGCGACGGTGAAATAGGCGGCTTCTTCAGCGAGACAGGGCGTCAGACGGCCGAGCACCGGCTGTGTCTGTTCGGCGAGGAGGACCGCGCCGTTCAGACGGACATCCTGACCGCCGCGCTGAGCACCCTGCCAGGGCACTCTCCCTCCGCTGAGGCGCCACTGCACTTGCCCGATCTGGGGCCGAGCCTGCGGGACAGCACCCGGAAGGCCATCGACGCACTGGCCGGCGACGCCGTGCTGGGGGATACCGACTGCACCTGGATCGGGCTCGCCGGAAACAGCGTGAGGGGCGAGCCGTCCACCTATGGGCCGCTCCCGACGCGGTTGTACGACGGGCTGTCCGGCATGGCCCTCATGTTCGCCTACGCGGCGAAGGTTTATGCGGACGAGCGGTATCTCGATCTGGCGTTGCGGAGCATTCACCCGGTTCTCTCCGGCCTGCGGAACGATCTGAGAGACACCTCGAAACAACAGGTCGGCGCCTACTCGGGAACCGCGGGCGGATTCTACGTTCTGGGGCACCTAGCCGTTCTGACGGCCGACGAGACCTATATCGACGTCATCGAGCGATGCCTGCCGACCTTCGTCAGGGATCTCGGAGCGCGCCAGGATCTCGGTCTGGTCTCGGGTCTGGCCGGAGCAGCCGTCGTGTCCAGCGATCTCTACCAACGGTACGGCCTCGTCGACCTGAAGGCGGCGGTCGCCTTGTGCGCCGAGCAGCTGGTACGCGGTTCACCGTGGGAGGCGGCGGGTGACGGTTTCGCCCATGGGACGGCGGGAATCGGATGGGCGCTGCTCAAGGCGAGCCGGGTGCTGGACGACGCCGAGGTGAGGGACGCGGGACTCCGAGCCTTGGCCCCCGGCGAGATCCGGGCCCCAGCGCACTGGTGCCGTGGCGCCGCAGGCACCGGGATCTCACGCCTGCTCGCCCATCGGTCACATCCCTCTTCGAGCTTCGTTGAGGAGGTGAGCAGAGCCGTCACGGCAGTCACAGAAGAGGGGTCACCCGTCGCTCATGGTCTGTGCCACGGGGATCTCGGCAGGTTGGAGTTTCTCCGGCTGGCCGCCGACTGCTTGCCGCGGCTCGGGTGGGAGCCGTACCAGCGGATGAGGCGAGACCTCCTGACGGGTGGCGCCATCATCTCGCACGCGCTCGGCAGCCGTTTTCCCGGACTACTCGCCGGCCGAGCGGGGGCCTGTCTGACCCTGTTGAGGCTGGTAGCCCCGGACGATGTGCCATCCGTGCTCTGGCTAGAGGGGCCGAGCAAGACATGAAGGGATGATCACCATGGAAGTCGCCCACAGCCGTCTGCGACGCCGTGAGCTTTTCGACGCGGACGCCGACAGCTACCGATCATCGCGGCCCGGCTACCCCCAACAGGTGTACGAGCTGCTCGAACAGGCGGGAGCGCTGCGCCCAGGCGCCCACGTCCTGGAGATAGGCGCCGGAAGCGGACAGGCGACCTGTGAACTCCTGGCTCGCGGGACACGCGTTTGCGCGGTGGAACTGGGCGCCAACTTCGCGGCCCGGCTACGCGCCGAGTTCAACGACCGACCGCTCACCGTGATCGAAGGCGACTTCGACTCGCTCGCGAGGCTCCGCGCGGACTTCGACCTCGCGGTATGCGCGTCGAGCCTGCACTGGCTGGACAGGGACACGGCGCTGTGGAAGATCGGCCGGCTGCTCCGCCCGACAGGCTGGATTGCTGCGTGGTGGACGGTCTACGGGGACCCGGCGAAGCCCAGTCCGTTCCGCACGGCTCTCAACGCGGTTCTGCGGCGGCACCGTCCCGCCGGGGTCCTGGCGGTGCCCGGACCGTTCGACCGCGAGTCCTGGATCGGCGCGCTGAAGGGGGCCTCCTTCGGAGGCATCCAGGTGAAGACGCTTCGGTGGTCGATAACGATGCCGCCCCAGCAGGTCACCCGCCTGTACGCCACCTTCGCCGCGGTGCGGGAGCTCCCCGAGCCGGACCGGGCCCTCCTGCTGCGCGACATCGAAACCGCGGCGGAGGCGCTCGGTTGTGAGGTGACAGAGCACTGCATCACCGTCGTTTACCTGGCCCAGAAGAATCCGTTGAGAGCTAATCCACGAGAGAAGTGACGCGATGACGTACGACGAGCAGCCTCCTGAGGAGACGCGCAGCGCCTGCCTGGGGTCCGCGGCGGCCGATCACGCTCGGCTCAGCTACGAGTACCTCAACGACGGCGATCTGGATGGCTACGCCTCTCTCTTCGAGAAGGACGCCGTGTTGCACCGCCCTGACCTGACCATCCGCGGGCGGACAGAGCTGGAATCCTTCCACAAGGATCGGGTTGGCCTCTGCCGTCACTCGGTGACCAACGTCATCCCCGCGGCGTCCGGGGAGCACGTCGTCGTACTCGGTCGTACGACGGAGCCGGGCCTCGATGGGCAGGTGACCTTCGCCGCCGTATTCACCGTTTCTAGCCGCGGCCTGTTCGTCTCCCAGCAGACCTTCTACTTTGTCCCTCCTTGGCCGAGGGGCACTCCCGGGCGATGAGCGCCACGATGATCTCGTCGGCTCTCCTCGCCCACTGCTCCGCCTCCTGCTCCTGGAACATGGCACGTGCCTTCTCGGCCAATTCCAGCCCCTGGCGGACGTCGCCCGTGGCCGCGAGGACCTCAGCCAGGTTTAGCCGCACCTGCGAGGCACCGAGGACGTCCATGACGCTATCGCGGATCTCCACGGCGCGGCGCAGAGCCTGCTCGCTCAGGTCGTACTTGCGCCGTCGGCTGTAGACGACGCCGAGGCTCTGCAGGGCGTAGCTCTCACCGACGAGGTCGCCGTTGTCGCGCACCATGCCCAGCACCACGCTCGCCACCTGCTCGGCCTGCTCGAAGTTGGCGCTCAGCAGATAGGCCTTGCCGAGCTTGTGCATTACCTGTGCCTGCACGCGGAGGCTACCCGTCCGCCTGGCGATGCTCAGTGCCGGACCCAGTCGTGCCTCGGCCTCGTCGTACCGCTGCGCGTCGATGTCGAGCTGGGAGAGCTGGGCCAGGACGTGAGCCTCCCCCACCAGATCTCCGACCTGGCGGAAGCCGGTAAGCGCCTGCTGGTAGAGGCGCTCGGCGTCACCGAGCGAGCCCTGGCGATAGTCGATCATGGCCAGGTTCCGCGACACCAGCGCCGTGCCGTGGAGCTCTCCGAGCTGCTGGAACTGCTCGCCCGCCAGTTCCAGCAGCGGCCGCGCCAGAGCCGACTGGCGCTGGCTGAGGTGCATCGAGCCGAGCGAGCACATGAGCGCCGCCATGCCCCGCTTGTTGTCGGCCAGCCGGACGGCGCGGAGAGCGCCTTCGTGGGTGGCCTGCCAGTCCTCGAAATAGCTGCCCGTCTCGAACAGCGTGACCAGGGTGACGGCCAGATCCCAGCACGCCTCGTCCATACCGTGTTCGCCGGCCTGAAGGACCGCCACGCACAGGTTGGCCCGCTCGCGCTCCAGCCAGTCGAGCGGACTCACCAGGAGCTGGTCCAGTTGGGTGGCGGGCAGCTTCCAACGGGGCGCCGACCCGTGCAACACCGTGTAGTTGCCGCCGTAGAGCCGGCGATGCGCCTCCTCGGCGAGGTGCAACCAGCAGCCCATCAGGCGTTCGAGCGCGGCGGACTTGGCCGCGTCGTCCTGGTGCTCGCCCAGCCGCTCCCGCGCGAAGATGCGGATGAGACCGTGGAACTTGTAGCGCGGGTCGCCTTCGGGGTCGATGCCCGCCACGTCCAGCATGCGGGTGTCGACGAGTTCCTCCAGCCAGTCCATGGCGCGATGCGCGTCGCCGTCGAGCAGGGCGGCGGCGACCCAGGAGGGGATGGTCTCGACGTCTACCTGGCCGAGCAGGCTCAGCAGCCATCTGGTCCGCTCGCTCATCCCGTCGTACGTGAGCGACAGGCTCTTCCTGACCACCATCTCGCCATGGGCCAGCTCGTCCAGACGGTGCCGTTCGTCGGCCAGGCGGCTCGCCATGAAGGCCAGCGACCAATGGGGGCGTGCGGTCAGCCGGGCGGCCACGATCCGCAGGGCCAGCGGCAGCCCGCCGACCGCCCGGGTCAGAGCGACGGCGGCGTGCAGCTCTGCCGCCACCCGGTCGGGCCCGATGATTTTGCCGATGAGTTCCAGGGACTTGGCCTGATCCAGGACGTCCACTTCGAGTTGCAGCGCGCCGGGCAGGCCGGTCAAGCGGGTCCGGCTGGTGACGATGACGGCGCAACCGCCGCCGGCGGGCAGCAGTGGTATCACTTGTGTCTCGCTGACCACGTCTTCCAGAATCACCAGCGTCCGTTTGTCGGCCAGCAGGCTGCGATACATGGCGGCCCGCTCCTCCACGCCGCCTGGCACGGCAGGACCGGGGATCCCCAGGGAGCGCAGGAAGGTGCCGAGCACGTCTGCCACAGGCACGCTCTGCGGCTGGCTGCTCCGCAGGTCCCGGTAGAGCTGGCCGTCGCTGAAGTCCTTGGTGAGGCGGTGCGCGACATGCACGGCCAGGCAGCTCTTTCCCGCACCGGGCCGGCCACTGATCGCCACGATTGGGGCGGTGGCGTTGCCGCTGGTACGCAGGAAATCCGCGGCGGCCCTCACCAGGTCGTTCTGCCCAGTGAAGTCCTGGATGTCGGCGGGTAGCTGGCGCGGGGTGACCGACAGGAGCGTGGCGGGCTGGCTCGGATCGAGCGTGGTGGAGTCCCTCGGTGAACTGTCGAGCAGCAGCGACTGGTCGCCCTGCAGGATGGCCGTCTCAAGCCGCCGCAATTCCTCGCTCGGCTCCAGGCCCAGCTCGGCCACGAGATGCTCGCGCCCCACGCGATAGACCTCCAGGGCCTCGGCCTGCCGTCCCGATCTGTGCAGGGCGAGCATGAGCTGGCCGCGCAGCCGCTCTCGCAGCGGCGAACGCTCGACCAGGTCGGTGAGCTCGCCGATCAGTTCGTGGTGCCGGCCCAGTCCCAGTTCGATGTCGAAGCAGGTCTCCTGGGAGGCCAGCCGGGCTTCGTCCAGCCGTCGCGCCTTGCTCTCCAGCACCCGGCTGACGATGCCGCTGAGCGCCGGGCCGCGCCACAGGGTGAGCGCCCGCCGGAGCTTCGCCGCAGCCTCCACGGGATTCGTCTGCGTGAGAGGCTTCGCCTCTTGCACAAGCCGCTCGAAGCAGTGATAGTCCGATTCTTCGGGCGATAGCCGTAACTCGTACCCCGGCGATCGCGACAAGATTCCCGCCTCAGCCGGGATGAGGCTCAGCAGTCGCCGCAGCGCCGAGATGCAGATCTGCACCTGGCTGCGCGCGCTGAGGGGAGGATCGTCGCCCCACACGGCGTCGATGAGGTGCTCGGTGCTGACGATGTGGCTGGCCTCCAGCACCAACGTTCCAAGGATGATCGCCTGCCTGCCCGGCGGGACGGGAACGGCCGCTTCGCCGTTGTGTAACTCGACGGGGCCAAGAATGCGAAACGGGACCATCAGCTCTCAGCCTCCGCTCTATCCGGGTTTCCGGTGCTGCCCGTTTTGCGTTGATCGCAGCAATTTTGCACCCCCTGGGGGCGAGCCGGGGCGTTCCCCAGTCGCCGGGACGCACATGGCGAGCGCACGAAAAGAGCGGCATCGGCGCTGGAGACCGGATTCATCGGGCGGCCTCTTGAGGTCCCATGCCTCGTCGGTGCGCGTTCCGTTCGAGTCACGCTGGGTCAAGCCGGCGGAGGCGAGCTGGAGCTTGCCCCGATCGACACCGACGTAGCCGTCAGCATCGGACAGGTGATCGAACGGTATGTGCGACAGCCCATCGATCGCCACCTGGGCGCCCATCAGGACGCGCACTTTGGATACGTCACCAAGACCCTCATCTCCATCGCCGCCCTACGCCGCCACCGCAGTCGGGGGCACGCTTTGACCAGGTGAAACCCGAAGAAGCCCCGGAGCGACCCCACCGACTCGGGAAGACGCCTCAGACGCGCCAGGAAGAGCCCAGATAAAGGCAGGTTCGACGCATTTCCGTGAAGCATTTTCAAAGACGTGCACAGACAAGCCGAGCAAGCCTAGGGTTGTATGTTAACTTTGGATGCGATCAAGCTATGTCCCGCGACGGTGATTGTCAAGCCTTCTTGTGCGCGCAAGGGATTCGCGTATGCGGCTATAGAGCTTGACGAATTTCTTCTATATTTCTTCTACATATCAATATGCGACCGGACAGATACAAGGCGTTCGGCGCCTGGAGATCATGTCGCGGGCCTGGTTGCGTCGGCAGCGGTCCTGCTCCTCGTCCTGATCGCGCGCTACCCGCACGCGTGGGCTGTCCGTCGTGGCACCCACGGGGCAACTCCCGGAATTCGCCGTGAAGCAGCCGCACGGGGAGGGCGTCCGCTCGTCGCGGGCTGCGGGCCGACCGCGCTGATGCATTCGACCGTGCCGAAATGAGATGGGGCCAGCGGTCGCACCACATGAATCCGGCTCGCACATATATGGAGACGGGAAACGCGCGAGGCCTGCCCGCCGGACAGGGCTGACGGAAACATCGCCACTCGCCCATGTACATCAAAGCCATTGACCTCACTTGAATGATCGCTGCCTCTCGCTGCTGAGGACGCTATTGCTCGTATGGAAAGCGATCGGTCGTTCCGTGCATGAGGCTTCGGATATAGGCAGTGAATAACGTGACATTAATCACGTGGGGGCGCGATTGTTGGGATGCCATTGCGTGCAGGACTGTGGCAACCACCCGCTGTGGACGTCGATGAGGTTCGCGCGCTCATGCGGCTTGTTCTTGCCCTTGTGCGGGGTGATGACCGGGCCTTCAGCTCCCTGGTACGCCTTGTCGGCGAGGGTGATGATGCCCGCGTTCTTCAGTGCGCGCAGGATGCCCCAGATGCGGGCGGCGCTCAGGTCGTGGGCTTTGCCGGGCAGGGCTCCGGACGTCCAAGGATGGTCCCGTTCGGTGAGGCGATGACCTGCACGTTCATTCCGTGCACGCGATGCTTGCCGGAGAAGTAGGGGCGGTCGGCCTTGATCCGGTCGGTGCGGATCAGTGTGCCGTCCAGCACCAGGTAGTGCAGCCCGTCCCGTTGGGCCTTGCGGAGCGCCTGTCCGAGCTTGGGCGAGCGTGCCGACAGCAACGCCACCGTCTCCTCCACGTATCGCCATGCGGTGGCCGTTGAGACGCCGAAGCCGGCCCCGAGCTCGGTGTAGGTCTCGCCTTTGCGCAGGTAGACCAGCACCAGCAGGGCCTGCTGGCCGGGGTTGAGCAGCCGCCAGATCGACCCGATCGCCTTACGGTGCCGCCGGATCATTCCAGCGACGTAGTTCAGGGTCTGACGCGACAAATCAACGACGGCACGATATAACAGCACCGGAAGCTCCTGGTTGTGACGGTGTGGGTTGTGGTGATCAACCCGTCTACCAGGAGCTTCTTCATGCCACCGGCCGAACACCGACATCGCGGTCACGCTGTGATCAGGGCACCCGCCGGGGAGGCTGAAAAGGGTTCACTCTTCACGGCGTGGTGCTCGACGTAAGCGCGGCCAAGCACTACGGATCGGATGATGTGGTGCTCGTCGCACTCATGCACGTGACAGGGCAGGCCGCCGCGGAAAGGAATTCGGTCCCTACGGCTGAACAAAAAAGACACCAGGAGCACACGATCCGGCGCGTCCGCGAATTCGACCGTGAACGTCAGCGGTCCCCAGCCGTTTCCCCGGCAATATATGGGCTTGCCGCGGACCCGCCACCGGTAAATGGTCCTGTCGACGGTGATGAGCCGTGAGCCCTTCTTCGGCAGTGCCACATCCGCCTCCAGGCTCTGCTCTTATTCCGTCGCTGTTCCGTGGGAGCACCGAAATCAGCGAGAAACGATGCGAGACGCCAGCAAGCGTAACCGCTGTTCATCAACATGATCGAGCCGTTTTCCCAGGTGACTACATCGCGGGTCGAAGATCACCCAGATCTACGAGGGCACCAACCAGATCCAGCGCATGGTGATGGCCCGCCAACTCCTCAAGTAGCTCTGACATGCGGAGACCCCGCCTGCTGACTGTTATAGGCGGGGTTCGCGGCCTCGTGGTCGTGAGCTTGACGATCACTGTTCCGTGCCTGTTCCGTGAGAGACGCCGCGCGGACGAACAGACGGTCGTCGATCGCCGAGCGGGCCCGGTCATGGGAGCCTGGCATCAGGTGAAGCTGGGGTCGGCGTGGCCAAGGTATTCGGCGAGCTCCTTGACCGAGACACCACCGGCCAGCGTGACACGACGGGTGGTGGCCCAGTTGACTAGGGCGGTGGCCAGGTTCAGGACGCTGCTGGCCAGTGGTGGAGCGCGGGGGTTCGACGGGGTTCGGATGCCTAGCCGAAGAGCGTGAGCGCCGCTGATGCCGGTTCCGGATGACTGTCCGCCTCCGGTAGGAACCGGGGGATGGGGTGAGAGGTGAAGATGCCAGCACAGCCCTCGCGGACGTCTAGCGGTGCGCCTGGTGCAGGCCGAGTGGATCCTGCAAGTGTGCAAACCACGGACGAACTGGCCACAGCACTGCAGACGCTGCGGGCGGGATTGTCCTATAGGGATTTGGACAAGGCGGCCCGGCCGGACCGGTTGCCGTCCAGCACCCTCAACGGCCTGCTCAGCACGGGCCGGTCGACGGTGGAGACACTGGAGGTGTTCCTGCGCGCCTGTGGCGTGCCGCGCGAGCAGTGCAAGGACTGGCAGGAGGCGCGCGTCCGTGCACTGAGCCAGGCACCGTTGGGCCTGGACGGGCTCAAGAGGGTGGAGCAGGCCGATCCGCGCCGGTTGGGGGTGCACGCCGCGATCGACGCCCCCGGCGCGGTCGGTGAGCTGCCGGTCTACATCGAGCGGGACGCCGACGCCGGTGCGCGCGGGGTGCGGGCCTTGATCGGCCAAGCCGCTGAGCGCGGGGGGCTGGTGGTCTTGGTCGGCGACTCCTCGGTCGGCAAGACCCGCTGCGCCTATGAGGCGATTCGCGCGCTGGTGCCGCAGTGGTGGCTGCTGCAGTCGGCCGATGCCGATCAAGTCCGCGAGGCCGCCGCCGCGGCACCGGCGCGGCTGGATGAGCTGCAGCGTTACCTGGGCGGCTCTCAGCGAGCTAAGCGTTCACGCTCCCGGGAAAGGAGCATATCCTTCCCCGGGACCGTCTACTAGTTGTACCGATCAGACAAGATGATCACTTGGCATTTGTCCGCATCGGCCAGTAGCACTCCCATTTTACTGTTGCGGAATTCGTCGGGAGCCTTGACGTACGTTCCTCGCACCGAGTATTTGCTCAGCTCTATCCCGAAGGAACGCGCTACTTCCTCGACCCTGGCTTCGTCATAGAGATCCCCATCGTCATCTTGCCGTTCGAGCCCTTCCTTCTTGAAGAAGGCGGATCCCTGAGCGCAGTCCACCGAGAAAGTCAGCTCCAGCCAGTACGGATCGTTGTCCATTCTGGACTTGAATTTCACGCCGAAGGCAACCTTCGGGAGTGATATTTGATGATCGGCCAGCACGTTGTCGAACTTGAGAGTGGGCACCGTGCCGGGGAGCGCACGTGGATCCGGATTGTTATCGGTCAGCGGAGGGTTCGAGGAGCATGCGCCCAGAGTGCCGACGAGAAGCGCGAGCAAGAAACTTGCTCGAATTCTACTTAAATCCATATCCACGCACCGCTCCTTACGCAGAGCTCTCACCTTATCATGGGCCTAGCCCGGTCCCGGCCAGTCGATATCCTTCGGTTTTACGTTCGGCGTGGCGCGGGTCGACCGCATCGAGCCGTAGACATCGAAGTCCCGAGCCAGTCCGACCGTGTGTAGATTCGAGATCGCAGGCTGGGGCGTGTCGAACACAGGACCCGGGCCACGATTCTCGCGACTGTTTCCGAAGTTGTATCGCTTGTAGAACTCCACAGTGTACGCCTGATAGGTCTTTCCGTTCTTGGTGAACGAGTATCCATGGATCCGGTACTGATATCCGTTAAAGGCGTAGTACAGATCCAGGCTCTCCTTCTCGTTGAATCTCGTGCTACGCCAGCCGGAATCGAAGACTATATCCCCTTCGTGTTTCTTCAGGAATTTCTCGATGTTCTTCGCGAGCGTGGCGCTGAGCTTGATCAACGCCTCCACGCTGACCCGAACGGCCTGACCCGTGTTGTCCAGCCAGTGGCTGAGCAGGTAGGCCGAAATGGGCCACTTCTTGAAGACCGCGCCGACGGCGAGCGCCTTCAGCTGCTGCTTGACCCACCAGTCCCGCGTCTTCGCCTTGCCGACGCCGTACGGACGTCCATAGTCCGTTGGTGACCAGTGCGGATGCACCGAGAAGTACTCGACCGGGCTTTCCTTCTGAACCGGGTCCAGCTTGAGGAGGAGTTCGTTGGAGTACTCGTATCCCGCGGGCTTGTCGTCGCACGGCGTGGCGAGTGTTTCGCCGCAGGGATTGGTTCGAAGACCGCTCGGGTCCGACATCCCGATGGGGTTGTTGCCCGCGTAGGAGTACGGATTGGCCCATTCAGGCGTTCGCGGGTCGAGTTCGGGGTCGGTGGAGACGAATCTGGCGATGGCGGGGTCGTAGTAGCGGGAGCCGAGGTAGTCCAGGCCGGTGGCGCCATCTTCGACCTTGCCGAGGAAGCCGCGGTCGGTGAAGGGCAGCTGGTCACCACCGCGGCGCTGGCCGTACGGCAGGTAGCGCTGGCGGCCCACGGCGCCGCTGGCGTCGTTGATCGCGAGTTGGGCGCTGTTGTGTGAACCGGACAGCAGCCAGGTCACGCCGCTCGCCTCGCGTAGGGCGATCTGGGCGCCGTCCGCACTCGTATAGTACCGCTTTGCGGTGATCTGTCCGGCGGAGAGCTTGAGTTCGGTGCTGCCCAGGTAGAGGGTGCTGCTGCCGTCGGGATCACGCCTAACGAGGCGGTTGCCATCGGCGCCGTAGATCATCGAGGTCTTCTTACCGTCGACCGTAGCCGAGGCAAGCTGGCCGAGTTCGTTCCAGTCGAAGGTGGACTGCTTGCCCGCAACGGTGCGGGTGGTGAGCTGTCCGTTGTCGTCGTAGGCGTAGCTGTCGGTGCCGCCGGGGCGCGTGATGGAGGTGACACCGTTCGGGCGAACGGCCCCGGCTGTGGGATAGGTGTAGGTAGCGGTCTGGCCGTTGTCGGTCAGGCTGGTGAGGTTTCCGACCTTGTCGTAGCCGTAGGACTGCTGGTAGGGGTCGACGCCCTGGCCGTCTCCCTGGCCAGCGCAGGAACTGGCCGTGGTGGTGTAGGCCGTCTTCAAGTGACGCAGGGCGTCGTAGCTGAAGCATTCCGACTGGCCGTCGCTGCTGCCGGATAGGGCGGAGGTGGCGTCCCGGACTCGGCTGACCTGCCCTGCGGTGTCATAGCTGTAGCGGTCGTCCTGAACGGTCTGTGGGCTAGTGGTGTCGGCCTTGGTCTGGGTGGTGAGTCGCGCCAGCCATTCGGTGGCCGGGTCGCGCTCCAGGCTGCGCTTGACCTGGCCTGCGGCGCCCAGGAGACGGGTCGCGAGCTGACCCGTGGACGTGAAGGTGGTGTCCTTGAGGTAGGTGAAACCGCTGCCCAGGTCTGATGTCAGGCCCTTGACGAGGCCGAGCGCCGTGAAGCTGTGGGTGAGCTTCTCAGCGGGCAGGCCGCCGGCGGCCGGCAGGGTCTGTTCACGCAGATTCCCGGCCGCGTCGTAGCTGGAGGTGAAGGCGTACTCTCCGGCCAGGTCCCCCTCGCTGGTGGGAATGGTGACCTTTCTGGCGGTGACGTGGTAGTCGCTGTCGTAGCCGGTAACGGCGTCGGTGTAGGCCTGCCCGTCGACATAGCGGGTCGAGGCGGCGGGCTGTCCCTGGGCGACGGCGTCGTAGGTCCATTCGGCGAGCTTGACGCCGGTGTCGGCGTCACCGGACCACAGGAGCGTGGGTCTCCCGAGGTCGTCGTAGCTGTGCGAGACCTTCTGGCCCTTGCCGTCGATGCTCCAGGCCAGGCGTCCGGCTGCGTCGTAGCCGTAACTGGACTTGCCGGCGTCGGGATCGGAGGCGGTGGCGGGATGGCCGAGCCAGTCGTAGGTGTTGGTGCGGACGTTGCTGTTGGCGTCCGTCATCGTGGTCATGTTGCCGTTGAGGTCGTAGCCGTAGCTCGTGTCGTTGTGACTGCTGGCATCCACCCACTCCTCGACCTTGACCTTGCGGTCGAAGGCGTCGGTGACGGTGGCGGTCTTGCCCCCCGTCGGCGGGGCGACTTCGGTCCTGTCCATGCCCGGGTAGGCCGTGGTGGTCCGGCGAAGCTCGGTGCCCAGGTGGTAAGAGATGGCCGCGACCGGGCGCTTCTGATCGTCGTACAGGGTCTTGGTCCACTGCGGGAGGTCGGTCAACGCCGGATTGAGCAGGTTGCTGCCCGGCACACCACTGTTGTAGACCGGCCCGGAAGCCGCGAGCTTCAGACCGCGGGCGTCATAGGCGGTGACGGCAACGATCCGGCCACCCGAGGGAGAGGCGGTCTGTACCTCACGGTTGCGACCGAGCCCGTCCTCGTATCCAACGGTGCTGGTCCACTCGGCGGAGGATCCGGTCCCGGCCAGTAACCGCTTCGTCGTCGTCTTGGCCGTCGCGTTGGGCTGGCCCAGATTGCCGTCCCAGGGGATGTCGTAGGTGACGGTCGCGCTGGGAGTGCCGCCGCTGCGGGGTTGTCCCGGCCGCCACAGCGCGGTGGTACGGCCCAGCGCGTCGTAGTCCGATTCGGTGACCTTGCCGTTGGCGTCCGTGGACGAGACGACGGCGCCATTCAGGTGGGACCGTTTGGCGGTGGCAACCTGGCCGAGCGGGTTGGTCGTGGCGATGCCGTCCTTGGGCCAGCCGATCGCCGGAGTGTACGTCGTCCTGGTGGTCTTACCGAGCGGGTCGGTGGTGGTCAGCGGCCTGCCGTATCCGTCGAAGGACGCCTTCGTTGCGGAGAAGGTGGAGGCGTCCGTGTAGGACCGGTTCTCCGTGGTGTTGCCGTCGCTGGGTTTGTTGGTGGCCGGGTCTGATCCCTGGTCGTACAGGGTGACCGTCTTACCGATGAGGGCACCGGCGGTGCAGTCGTCGCCGGCGCGCTTCTCCACCACTGAAGGGAAGGCGACCAGGTACTGGCCGGGATCGGTATTACGGGCGTAGGTGGTGGAAACGCAGCTGTTGTCGGTGCTGACGCCGTCCTGGCCGTAATCGTTGATCTTGATGGGGAGGCCGTCGGAGTTGTAGGCGGTCCTGGTGTCGGTGTATCGCCATGCTCCGCCGGTCACCAGCTCGCGCGAACGCTCCCGAGTCTTCAGGATGAATGCGGGATCGTTGGTGCCAGGTCCGTTGCCGGAGGTTTGGATGGTGTACTCGTACCGCGTCGACGAGATCTCGGTATAGGCGCGCGGGGAGAGCGCGGTCATCTTCCACGCCTGCTCCTGTAGCACGTTTCCCTGCAGTAGCGCCGCGTCGTTGACAGTGTTGCCGTCGAAGTCGGTGACCTGTCCCCCGCCGCCGCGGAAGAACGTGGTGGTGCGCACGGTGTAGGCCGACGCGTCGCTACCGGACCCCTCAACCGTGCGGACTGCGCCGTACCCGCGCCAGTCGGACTTCTCGGGTGCCTTGCCGGGCTCGACGACCTGGGGCGGAGTGAGCCATAAGGGAGCGCCGAGGTATTGGTAGGCGTGCACCATGTCGGGCGAGCCGCCCACCATATCCCGCTCGACGACCTTGGTCGTCAGTTGCTTGAAGTAGCGGGTCCAGGATTCGTAGCCGGATTCGGGCTCACTGCCCTTGTCCTTGTCGTAGCAGTCGCCGGTCTTGTCGGTGAAGTAGTTGGAGCCGTCCCGGCCCTTGCCACCGCCACACGGATCGTTCTGGGCGTAGGTGATCTCGACGCGGCCTCCCATGCCGTTGGCGATGGAGGATATGCGCGGCACCATCCGCCACGACAGCTGGTCAGGCCAGTCGGAGTTGTTGGTGTAATCCATCGCTCCGGCCAGCATCACCGCGTCAAAATCCTGCGGCGGCAACTTGACCGGCGAGCCGGCCAAGCCCGTCTCCTGCACCGTGTCCAACCACAAAGCGGGGTCGCGTGGCGGGCCGAAATCGGTGCGCTGATAGATCCAGGACTGCTTCAGATCCACCCGGTCGACCTGGTCCCAACCGTTGGTGGAGGGATTGAACGACTCGGCCAGTACCGAGGTCAGCTTCTTCGTGCCGTAGAACGCGATCTTGTCGTTCGCGCAGCCTTGGGCCTGGGTGCAGCGGAAGTCCGTGGGCCAGTCGGCCACTTCTCGGTCCACTGTGGTGAACGTGGTGCGCGCGGTAGGCACGCTCCCGCTGATCTGGCTGTTGTGGCCCCAGCGGACCTGGGCCAGCACGCCGCCGCTGTTGTACGGAAGCACCTTGTACAGCTCGTGCGCGCACGAGGGCAGGCAGAAGTAGTTGGTCTCAGAGGCGTAGCTGTAGTCGACGACGTTCTCGTTGCGGTCGACTTCCTGATCGAGATTCCACCGCCACACCCCGGTACACGTCGGCGGGATGTCGTTGTTCTGGTACTTGGCGAAGCAGGGCTCCCCCGCGTCGTTGCCGATGTAGGGCACCTGCCACTGGGCGTCCTTGGTGAAGCCGAACCGCCACACCTGTCCCTGCTGATTGGTGACCTTCCAGTACGGCTGGCCGTCCGCGCCACCGGCGACCTGCTCGATCCGCCAGCCGAAGTCCGGAACCGTCTTCCACGTTCCCGAGGTGGCGTCCTTGACGATCTGAGCCGACCTGCCGCTCACGTTCAACACCAGTTCCGATCCCGCCGGATCGGTGGAATCGGGCGACTCCCAGCAGAGCGCGCGCCCGCCGATGCCCTTCTCCTCCGCGGTCCAGATCAGCTCGGAGGTGTTCGGGTCGTAGTAGTTGTCTGCGTAGCAGCGGCGGTAGCGCCGCTCCACGAAGCCCGCGCTCAGCTCCCAGCCCATGCCCACGGCGGTGGACTGGTTGTTGGTCCAGTCGCCCTGCCCGTCCACGGAGGAGGCGTCGTAGGAAAGCGCCAGATCCGGCCCGTCCCCGGCGACCACTGGCGCCTCGGGCAGCGGCAGATCGTAATTGAACCCACCGCCGGAGGTCCCGGCCTGCCAGGTCCCTGACGGCTTCAGATCGGTGGCGCCCCAGTTACCGTCCGAACCGGTCAACCCGCCCGCCAGGAGGTACACCGATCCGGCGGCCAGCTGCGCCGCCTGAGCGGCGTCCGCGGCCTGGAGCGCGTTGGCCTTGGCATCCTTGCCACGTGTGAACGGCTTGGGCTGAGGCTGTGTCGCGTTGGCGGGCGACGCCTCCACTTCGGCCGTCAGCGTTCCGGCCTTGACATCGTTGACGGCCTTGACCACGGTCGGCCGGACGACACATTCGCGCGCGCGGGGGCTTTGCAGGGCACAGGCGGGAAGGCGCAACAGCTGCAGCCGACTGGCCCAGTTGCCGCCGTAGGCATCGCGGAAGGCGGCGTAGGCGAACTCCACCCGCACCGCACCCGCCGTACCAACGTCATCGGCTCGCACGAGCTGCGCGGCCAGGCCGACCCCGCCCAGCGTGCGGACCGCCTCCGGGGCCAGCGTCTCCACCTTGACCTTGCCAGGCGAACCGCCCTTGACCGCACCGACCCGCACTGGAAGGGACCCGACGCTAACCACCTTGCCCTCCTGGGGCAGGTTCACCACGGCGCCGCCTGGCTTGGGCCAGGTCGGCTTGGAGGTGGTCACCTTTGGGGAGGTCTCCTCGGCGCCCTTCACGGTCTTCTTGTGCGGGGGTGGTTGCCCGTCAACCGACCGTTCCGGATCCGGTCCGGCCGCGGATGCCGGTGTTATCAGTGGTTCCGGGACACCCAGTCCGGACACCAGGAGGGAAGCCACTAAGACGGCCACGAGCGTCACTAACCACATCCGCATATGCCGAACCTGCATACCGCACCCCTTCTAGGCACGCTGACGCAGACCTCGGGTATCGAGGCCTCCAAGCGCCTAAAGCGGACATAAGGATGATCAATGGGGACTATGAGCGCCGATCAAAGATCGGTCAACGCCGGGAAGGTTGCTTTCCCAATGCGAACAGTCATGGCCAGCCAACAACCGCGATCATGTTCCCTGGTCAACCGCGCTGTCACGGCAACCGCTTTCCCTGTCGCATTTAGATATGTGATTTGGATCACACTCCGCTTGCTCTGTCCGTCGCGAGTATCCGCGGCTTCTTCTACGAGGCGGTGATGAGCCCATACGGCAACGACGGGCCGTGGCCGGGGGTGCTCGACTCCGTCCCCGAGGTGTTCCGCCACTGCGTGCAGGAGCCAGCGTTCTGCGCCGAGGACGGCATGCCGATCGTGACCGCTTGCCTGTGGCGCGAAACCGGTGATGAGCGTTGGCAGGTAGGCGAGATCGGCTACCCGGACGGCGTGAGCGACCCCGATGGAGCGGCATACCTGTTCGCGCGGCTCGTCGATCCGTCTCCAGAGGCGTTCCGGCGGTTCACCGAGGACTACTACGAAGTTCCCGCGAACCTCGATGCGGTGGGGCACATCTACGCCCTTCGCCCGCTGACGCAGGCGGTGGTCACCGAGCTGAACGCCGATCTCACCGTGAGGGACCTCGCCGACGACCTTGCGGCATGCCGGTACCCGTCAGCCGACGGCTGAGACGCCGAAAGGTCGGCGCCGATCAACAGCGGTACAACACGTTGAACGAATGTTGTACAGCAACGCCGCCTTACGGGATCACACGCCCCCGGTCGGTATCCACCATCTGAAAGGGCCAGGAACCCGGCACGTGGTGACCGGCTCCCGTTTGCAAGTTGGCGCTCACGCGGCACTGGCGCGGGACGCGATGCCGTCAGTCGGGGCTGTGACGATCGCTCGCTTCGCCCATCGGGTTGCGGGAAGTTATCTCCGCATGAAAGGGATGGCGTATGCAGGCGGACCGTTCATCAAGTCGGTCAGGTCACCATCGGTGAGTTGGAGGTGGAAGGCGTTGCCTGCTTGCCGCGGATCCCAGCCGCGATCAAGCGCCATGCGTATGGTCGCCGTCACGAGTGTCGGCCGTATGGTGATCGTCCGCTCTCCCGACCAGACGTCCGGCCGTGAACAGGGAAGTGAGACCAGGAGTACGCGACCCGACGCGTCGGCTGGTTCCACCACGTACGTCATCGGGCCCCAGCTGTTCCCCTGGCAGTACGTGGGCTTACGACGGACGTGCCAGCGGAATCTAGTGCCGTCGACGGTGATGAACCGCGAACCCTTCTTCGGGATCGCCATGAGGCAACCTCCTGCTCTGTTCCGTCACTGTTCCGTGGGATGGCCGAGAGCAGCGAGAAACGACGAGAGCCAGTCGCAACCGTAACCCCTGCTCAGACTCCTGGTCGACATGTTTCCTCAGATGGGCAGGCAGGGCGTCGGAGATCACCCAGATCTGCGAGGGCTGGGCACAACGAGGGCACATGAGGGTGTGAGAAGCCCGGAAACGTTGAGAGCCGGTGAGTGGGCGAACCGCAGGTCAGGGCCATCATCGTTACATCGGCCCAGGGGTCAGCCGCCGCCCTTGCTGAAGTGCTGGAAGTCCTTGGTGCCGGCCCAGGCGCCGCCCCACTCCCAGCCGACCTGGGCGAACGTGCGGACGACCTTGTCGCCGGGGTTGATCACGGCCTTGCCCTTCATGGGCCGTTTCGTGAACTTCTTGGCGTTCGCGTGCGCGGTGCCGCCGTCCGCGGTGACGTACGGGTTCTCCAGCGGGTTGATGTCCACCGCCTTCCCGTACGCGTGGTTGGACCAGTGGCTGGAGCCGGTCGCCTGGCGGCAGTTGAAGGCGGAGGTGTTGTCGGCGTCGATGGAGTCGTAGTCGTCGCCCTTATAGACGTCCACGAGGCGCATCTGCTTGATGGGGTAGCGCTGAGCGTACAGCTTGCCGAAGGCCGTCACGATGTCGTCGGTGACGGTCTTGTTGACCACCAGTTCGCCGGTGTGCGCCTTGTTGTCGAAGCCCCAGTACGTCATGGTGACCAGCCGCAGGTCCTGGTACGAGACCGGGCAGCCCGGACGCCAGGAGTAGGGCAGGCGGTCACGGGAGATCCGGGTGACCTTGGCGGTGAATGGGGGTGGGCCGGTCCTGGTGGGCGTGGGTGAGGGGGTGGCCGGGGAGGCGGCGGTGGTCGGCGGAGGGGTCGGGCTCTGCGCCGACTGCGCGACCGGCCCCTGCTCGGCGCACGCGATCGGCGCGAGCGCCATCATGGCGAAGACGGCAGCAAGCTTCATCTCGCCACCATATGCGACATCTCACCAGGTCAGGGCACTTTCGGCGCGGTTCGGCGGGTGCGGGCGAACCGGTCAGGGCACTATCAGCACGGTTCGCTGGGCGCGCTTGGCCAGTCCGACGGCCACCGAGCCGCCGAACGTCCGCCACAGGGAGCGTGATCTGCCGACCACGATGGCGTCGGCCCTGGTGGCGGCGGCGAGCGTTTCCAGCTCTCTCGCGGTGTCGCCGCGCATGCTGACGAACCGCCACGGCACGCCCACCCCGCTCAGCTCGGTTCGCAGGTCGTCCGACAGGTCGGCGGCCGAGTCGGGGATGATCGGCGCCCCGGCGTAGAACCAGAGCGTGGCGCTGGTGAGCGTCTCGACGAAGGCGACGAGCAGCGAGGCGTTGTCGCGGCGGGCGAGCCCGGCCGCGTACGCGAGGGCGTTGCGGCTCGGGCCCGATCCGTCGTAGCCGACCACTAGGAGACCGGCGCCGTCCTTGCCGATCTCGAACTGCCCGCTGGGAACTGCCAGTGGTTCCCATCTGGGGTCGGTGCTACCGCTGAACACGGCATGTCTCGCGGGTCAGCTGTCGGAGTGCTTACCGCGGCCGGCGAGCTCACGAAGCGCGTCGGCCGCGTAGGCCACGAGTGCCGCGAACGAGACGGCGGCGAGCCCGCCGCCGACCCACAGGTCGTTGACGGTCGCGTCGGCGTACGCCGCGCCGCGGGGCTGGTAGCCGACCGCGAACGGCGCCGCGACCAGCCACAGGCCGCCAAGGAACAGCAGGACGAGGGCTGAGACGCCCAGCTTGGCCTTCATCGGTTGTCCTCCACTCCCACCAGGGGGGCCGTGCCGTTCTGGCGGTGCTCGCCTGTCCGGGCGGCGTTGTTGTTCAGGTCCTCGCGCAGCGCCTCGACGAGCGGGGCGAGCAGGCCGGCCAGCTCGGCGGACGACACCTGCGGCGCGGCGGGCGCGGGCTCGGGCTCCGGCTCGGGACGACGCTCCCGGACGGTGACGAGGCCCCGCGCGACGAGTTCCTCATGGATGGCCGCGACGAAGGCCGCCACGCCGACGAGCCCGACGACGGCGACGCCGAGCCCGGTGAAGAACTCGGAGATGGTGGGGTCCGTCCAGTCGGCGTTCTCGGGCTGGGTGCCCAGGGCGAACGGGGCGATCATCAGCCACAGCCCGGCTATCAGCGCGAGCGCGGCAGCGACAGTGCCCACGAACTTGCGAATCATTGGGAGACTCCTCCTGTTACGAGGTCTTTCTGTGCTGGTGCGGCCTGGGCGATCAGGGCCCGTGAGGTGGGACGCAGCACGGTCCTCGCGACCGCCCTGGCTCGCTCCCGCTCGGACCGGTCGTCCGGCGGGGCCATCCTGGCGACCGCGGTGAGCAGCGCGGACGGCTGGCCGTTGGCCCGCTCGACGCGTTGCGCGATGAGTTCGAGCAGCAGCCCGGCCAGGACGACGTCGTCCTTGCCGAGCGGCTTCGGGCCGGCCGGGGCGGGCGCGGACCCGCGCAGCGGGAGCTCCTTGAGGAACAGCGTCGCGACGAATCCGAGCAGCGCGATCGGCACGCCGACCAGGAAGACCGTCTCCAGCCCGCGGGTGAAGGACTCGAGCACGATGTGCTTGATGGGCTCGGGGAGGTGCTGGATCGCGCCGGGGCTGCCCAGCTTGGGGGACGAGCCGCCGGGCAGCGCGATGTGCGCGGCCGCCAGCATCGAGGCCATCTCGTCCTTGAGGCGGTTGGTGAGGATGGCGCCGAACGCGGCCACGCCGACGGCGCCGCCCAGCGACCGGAAGAAGGAGACGCCGGACGTGGTGGACGCCATGTCACGCAGCTCGGACCCGTTCTGCGCGGCGAGGATCAGCATCTGCATGGACAGGCCGAGCCCGACGCCCAGCACGGCCACGTCGAACCCGATGAGCCACTCGCTGGAGTCGACGTGCAGCCGCGACAGCATGAACAGCCCGACGGCCACGATCAGCAGGCCCGCGACGGGGAAGATCTTCCACTTGCCGGTGTTCGTGACGATCTTCCCGGAGATCACGCCCGCGAGGAACAGCGCGACCACCATGGGCAGGGTCATGAGTCCCGACAGGGTCGGGCTCAGCCCCTTGACGATCTGCAGGTACTGCGGCAGGTAGATCATCGCGCCGAACATCGCCATGCCGACGAAGAGCGAGGCGAGGCCGGTGAGCACGAACGTGCGGTTCCTGAACAGCCGCGGCGGCAGGATCGGGTTGCGCGCGGTGCGCTCCGCGAGCACGGCCAGGGCCAGCATGAGCAGGGTGAGCGCGCCCAGCGCGTACGTCCAGAAGGAGTTCCACTCGAACTCCTGGCCGCCCAGCGTCAGCAGCAGCATCAGGGCGCTCGCGCTGGCCGTGATGGTCGTCGCGCCCCAGATGTCGATCGAGGTGCTGCGCTTGACCTTGGGCAGCTTCAGCACCTTCTGGATCACCACGAACGAGATCACCGCGAACGGCACGACCACGTAGAAGCACCAGCGCCAGCCGAGCCAGTCGGTGTCGACGATGAAGCCGCCGAGCAGCGGCCCGGCCACGGTGGAGATGCCGAAGACCGCGCCCATGTAGCCGGAGTAGCGGCCCCGCTCCCTGGGGGAGACGATGTCGCCGAGGATCACCTGGGCGAGGGCCGACAGGCCGCCGACGCCCAGCCCCTGCACGGCGCGCGCCGCGATGAGCTGCCCCATGTCCTGCGAGAGGCCGGCGACGAGCGAGGCGGCGACGAACAGTCCGAGGGCGGTCTGGAAGAGCAGCTTCCGGCCGAAGAGGTCGGAGAGCTTGCCCCACAACGGTGTCGACACCGTCATGGTCAACATGGTGGCCGAGGCCACCCATGAGTACTGGTCTTGGCCGCCCAGCTCTCCCACGATCGTCGGCAGCGCAGTTCCCACCACGGAGGTCGAGATCATCGAGGTCAGCATGGCGAGCATCAGCCCGGACATGACCTCGAGAATTTCGCGGTGGGTGTAGGTCCGTTTCGTGGGGGGTGCGGCCTGTGCCTGGGCTACCAAGACACCACATCCCTTTCATACGCGTCTAACTGGGACGAGTATACGCTCGTTTACTAGCCGCGCGGCAAGTAGGTATCGCTGAGTACCATGCGAGACATGGAAGCCCCGGTGAAGGACGCGCGCCCGCGCGACCGTGAAGCCACCAGGCAGCGCCTGCTGTCGGCGGCCCGCGCCCTGTTCGCCGAGCACGGCTACGAGCAGGTGACGGTCCGGCAGATCGCGGCTGCGGCCGACGCCAACATCGCCCTGGTGGGCCGCTACTTCGGCTCGAAGGCCGGGCTGTTCGGCGCCGTCCTGGCAGGCGAGCCCACCGTCCTCCAGGTGATCGACGGCGACCCGGAAGGGCTGGTGCACAGGCTCGCCGAGTACGCGGCGGCCCGCATGCACGCCGACCCGGAGAGCCCGATCCTGCGCTCCGTCGAACGCTCGGCGGGCGACCCGGAGATCCGGGCGCTGGTGCGCGAGCGCCTGCACAGCACCGTGGTGGCGAAGCTGTCAGAGCAGCTCGACGGGCCCGACGTGGCGGCCCGCGCCCGGATGGCGACGGCCGTGTTCCTGGGCGTCGGCCTGATACGCCGCCTCATCGGCCCGATCGAGGCCACCCCCGCCGACGTGCGGCGCCTGACCGCCGTGTTCGAGGCGTGCCTGGCCGAAGAGCCCGACAACTGACCCTCAACCGGGCCGGTTGACCCCTCGCCGGCGGCGCGTTCTCCGGGCGACGTAGAACACCCGCAGCCCGATGCCCACCACGCTCCCCACAAAGCACCTCCAGAGCGCGCCGGTGTAGTCGAAGGCGACGTCTGCGGGCTTGGGTTTGATCCGTCCCTGCGGGTCGAAGGCGACCGTGATCCGCTCGCCCGCCTTCCCCGCCGGGGAGTCGGTGGTCATGGAGGTGACCTGCCGCTGCGCGCAGGTCAGCGAGTGGTCGTAGGAGGTGGAGGTGGTCGTGCTCGTCGTGCCGTCGGCGTTGGTGGACGTGTGGGTCTCCTGCCGCATGTCGACGCGGACGATCGTGCACGGCGTCGTCTGCCCGCGTTCGGCGAGCACCCGCGCGTCGACCGCGTCCATGGCGGAGAACAGGGCGATGCCGAGCGCGAGCGACGACCCCAGGAAGACGATCACCTGGTGGAAGTACAGGCCGGTGAACAGGACGAGCGCCAGCGCGGCCAGCACCGCGACCACCTGTAGGAGGCCGCCCGCCCAGTTGTCGAGCCAGCTCGGAGGGTCGGCCGCCACGATCTTCGTCACGACCGCCAGCGCCAGCCCCGCGACCGGCGCGGCCACGGCCATCAGCAGTCCCGAGCGCCATTCCGCGCTACCTCGCACCGCTCCGCCTCTCTGGATCTCGTCCTGCTCGAACCGGGCCAGGCCGGGCGTGCTGCGCTAAAATCCGCCGCATGACCTGGCGACATTGATCCACGGCCAGAGGCCGACGCGGGCAACGCGGGCCTCCTGGGTGCGAGTGCACCCGGAGTCCCTGATCGTTTCCCCTGGAAGGCCTCATGATCTCTTCTCCGCCGCGTGCTTCCCGCAAGCTGGTGGGCACGCTCTACAGCTACATGTTCCTGAGCGAGTTCGTCTTGCTCTATCCGGTGTACACGTTGTTGTTCACCGATGCAGGGCTATCGGTCGCAGAAACCTCGTCGCTGTTCGTCATCTGGTCCGTCACCGGCATGGTGCTGGAGGTGCCTTCGGGGGCCTGGGCCGACACCGTCTCCCGGCGGCTGCTGCTGTTCCTGGGTCCGCTGCTCGGCGCGGCGGGGTTCGGGCTCTGGACCCTGTCTCCGTCCTACTGGGCGTTCGCGCTGGGGTTCGTCCTCTGGGGGGCGAAGGAGGCCCTCGTGTCCGGGTCCCTCGAAGCGCTCGTGTACGAGGAGCTGGAGCGGCTCGGGGAGTCCGGCCGGTACGCGACCGTCATGGGCAGGGCCCGTTCGGTCGGGCTGTGCGCCGACGCGGCGGCGATCGGCCTGGCCGTGCCGGTGTTCGCGGTCGGCGGCTATCCCGTCGTGGGCGCCGCCAGCGTGGTGGTCGGCCTCGGCTGCGCCGCGATGGCGCTGGCGTTCCGCGAGCACCGCTCCGACGCCGAACCCGAGGCCGGCGACGGCTACCTGGCCACGCTGAAGGCCGGGCTCGCGGAGGCGCGCGGTGATCGGCGCGTCCTGAAGGCCCTGCTGCTGGTCCCCGTGGTGACGGCGGTGTGGGGGGCGCTGGAGGAGTACGTCCCGTTTCTGGGGTTAGAAGCGGGCGTGTCCGAGTCCACCGTCCCGTTGCTGATCCTGCTGGTGTGGGTGGGAGCCACGGCCGGCGGCCTGCTGGCGGGACGCGCCCAGCGCCTGCCGGTCCGCGGGCTGGCCGCGGTGATCGCGGCGGCGGCGACGGCCATGGCGGGCGGCGCGCTCACCGGGCATCCGGCGGGGTTCCTGCTCGTCGCGGTGGCCTTCGGGGCCTTCCACATGGCCGAGGTGGTGGCCGACGCGAGGCTGCAGGACAGGATCACCGGGGCCGGCCGGGCCACCGTGACCTCGGTGGCGGGCCTGGGCACGAACGTGGTGGGCCTGCTCGTCTACGCGGTGTACGGGCTGACCTCGTCGTTCGTCTCGCACGGCGTCAGCTTCGCGCTGCTCGTCGTGCCGTACGTCCTGGTGGCCCTCTGGCTGGCGTCGGGCTCGGGTCAGGGGCGGTAGCCGAGGTGCTGGAGCACTCCCGCGAGGTAGGTCCTGATCTCGTGGACGCCGTCGCTGTCGGGGTAGGTGCCGAGATGGTGGAGTATCGCGCCGTTGAGGATCTGCTGGAGCACCTCCACGTCGACCGTCTCCGGGAGCCGGCCCTCGGCCCTGGCCCGCGTGAGCGTGTCGCGCACCGCCGCCGCGCGCCGCCCCCCGTTGGCGTTCCGGTACGCCTGGAGTAGCTCGGGACAGTCGTCCACGGTGGCGTAGAGGCGGCGGAGCATGCGCCGGTTCCGCGGCCGGCTCAGGTACTCGGCCCAGTCGTCGAGCATCCGGTCGACGTCAGACCACAAGAGCGCGCCGGGGGCGTGGTCGCTGTGCACCGACTCGATCGCGTGCACCAGCAGGGCCGTCTTGTCGGCGAACCTCCGGTAGACGGTGGCCCGGGTGACGCCCGCGCGCTGCGCGACCTGCTCGATGCTGGTCTGGCCGGCGCCGTACTCGATCAGCAGCTCGAGCGCGGCGCCGAGGATGGCCGCGTCGAGCTCCTGGCTGCGTGGCCGGCCGGGGGCGCGCGGTGTGGTGCTGGTCATGGCGGTCGCTCCCACACTCTGTCGGCTCGGCATCAGGGGCTCGTCGCGGTGACCGCGATTGAGTACACCCCCGTATTGTAACTATCCGACCTCGGTGATCCGCCGGGCCACGGCCACCGGGACGGGGTCCACGAGGGTGACGTGCGCGCCGAGGGCCAGGCGGTGGGCGCGGATGTTGCGGACCCGGTGGGCGGGCGCCCGCTACTTGGGCGGCCTGGACACCAGGCCCGGGGTGGATGCTCAGGACGACCTGATCGCGATCGGGCTGCTGTAGGACACATTCTCGCCTCCCACGAACGGCAGCAGGCGCTCCGTCTCCTGCTCCAAGGCCGCCCGATCGATCGCGGACAGCGGGCGGAACGGAGTGAGGCGCAGGGTGTCGCCTTCGAGGGACCAGCTTCCGTGCACGTGGCCGTCCACGAGGAAGGTGGGCCGTACCTGTGCCTGGCCGGGCATCACGCGCTTTCGGTCCTCGTGGCTGATGATGCGGGTGCGGTCGGCGTGGGCGAGCAGGGCGTTGTCGAAGGCGGGCAGCAGTCGCACGGGCGCGGGCGTGTCGGGATCGGGCAGTTCCGCGTCGGCCAGGTCGATCAGTTCCCTGCCGTCGGGGTCGCGGTAGTGGCGCAGTTCGGCGCGCATGTCGGAGACGATCTCGCCGAGGCGGGTCAGCCCGGACCAGGCCTGTACGTCCATGATCCCGGCTGGGCCGAACGCTGCCAGATAGCGGCGGATCAGGTCCTTGGCGGTCACCGGGGCCATGGGCTGGCCGAGCCAGGTCTCGGCGGGCGTGACGGAGACGGCCGACCGGGTGCCCCAGGAGCCCCATGTGCCGGTGGCCGGGCTGTGGATGAGGGGGGCTCTGAGCTCAACCTCTCCGGCGAGGATGCGCCCGTCGCGGCCTGGGTGGCGTTCGGCCAGCCGTCGGGCCAGCTCCTTTCGCGGTGTCGCTCCGCCCGCCAGCAGCTCAAGCCCGGTGGCGACCAGCGAGGCGGTGTCCAGGCCCGCGCTGTTGCGGGCAAAGTACGCCGAGCGGGCGGTGCGGTCGAGCACGGGCTGCAGCAGCGGCCGCAGCCGGCGGAAGTCGTCAGCCGCGGTGAGGTGCTGGGTGCTGCGGAGCAGGCCGGAGCGGACCACCTTCCGATCCTGCAGCAGTGTGGTGAGCTGGGAGTGGGTGAAGCCGTGGATCCTGCTCCACAGCCCGACGTAGGGCCAGTTGGGCTCTTGCGCCTGCAGCGCGACCAGGCGCCCGATCACCTCCAACGGGGTGTGATCGGTGCGTGCCAGCAGGAACTGGCGGCCCAGCAGGGCCCGGTTCAGGGCCCTGCTCGAGAGGGTTGTCACGACAGCCGCACCGAGACATTGCCCCGGTAGGACCCCTGGAGCAGGGACAAGAACGCCTGCGGCACGTCCTCGATCCCACCCTTGACGACCGTCTGCGGGTAGACGAAGCGGCCCTCGTCCAGCCACGCGCTGAAGTGTTCCCGCCAGGCGGCGATCTGGTCGGGGGTGTGGTAGCAGGAGAACGGCAGCAGCTCGACGCCCCGGGCCTGGGCCGCGGCATGATCGGGCTTGGGGAAGCGCTCCGCCGCGTCGCCGAGCTGGCTGGACAGCGAGCCGCACAGCGCGAAGCGGGCGCCGGGCCTGGCCGTCTGCAGCGCGGCCTGATACTGCTCGCCGCCCACGACGTCGAAGAACACCGAAATGCCCTCGGGCGCGAGCTCTCGGAGCCGGTCAACCGCCGAGCCGTCGTGATAGTCGAACGCGGCATCGTAGCCGAGCTCGTTCACCAGATAGTCGACCTTGGCCGGGCTGCCGGCACTGCCGATCACCCGCGCCGCGCCCAGACACTTGGCGATCTGTCCGGCCAGCGAGCCGATCCCGCCCGCCGCGCCGGAGACGAACACCACGTCGCCCTCGCCGACGCCCGCCACGTCGGCCATCCCGTAGTAGGCGGTCGGCCCCTGACCGAGGTAGTAGCCGGGGTCCGCGATGGGATCAAGCTTGACGTACTGGGCGGCTGGGCCCGCCGAGTACTCGCTCCAGCCGGTCATCGACTGGACCAGGTCGCCAGCCGCGAGCTCGGGGCTGGCGGACCGGATGACAGTGCCGATGGCGGCCACGCCCACCCGCTGGCCCGGCTGCCAGGCCGGTACCGGGATGGTGCAGTCCGCGCGCATCAACTCCAGGTAGGTCGCGGCGAGCCCTACCTGGTCAGTGCGCACCAGAACCTCGCCGTCGACCTCGGTCGTGGCGACGGTGAAGTTGTCGAGTGCCGGTGCGCCGGTGATCTGCGCGGCCAGCTGGATCTCACGGGTGATCATTACTTGGTCCTTAGGTCGGTACGGCCTTCGAGATCGACTCTAAAGCGGCTTCCGGTCACTTTTTGACCGGAAGTCGGGTGAGGATGGCGATATGGCGAACACCAGCTCACGGACCCTCAGACTGCTCTCGCTGCTGCAGACCCACCGCCACTGGCCCGGCCTGGAACTGGCCGAGCGGCTCGGGGTTTCCGAGCGGACGCTGCGCCGCGACGTTGACCGGCTGCGCGAGCTCGGCTACCCGGTCGGCGCGGCCCGGGGCACCGACGGCGGCTACCAACTCGCGCCCGGTGCCGTCCTGCCGCCGCTGCTGCTGGACGACGAGGAGGCGGTGGCCCTCGCGGTGGGCATCGGCGACGCGGCACAGAGCGGGATCGCCGGGATGCAGGAAGCGTCGCTGCGCGCGCTCACCAAGGTGGTACGGGTCCTGCCGCCCCGGCTGCGGGCCAGGGTGGACGCCCTGCGGGCGATGACCCTCTCCGTCGCCGCGTCCGGGCCGGTCGTCGCGGCGGGGGTGCTCACCGCGGTCGCCCAGGCTTGCCGGGACCAGGAGCGGTTGCGGTTCGGCTACACGGCCAGAGCCTCCGCACCCACCGACCGCGAGGTCGAGCCGCACCGCGTCGTCGCACTCGGCGGACGCTGGTACCTGGTCGCCTACGACCTGTCCCGGCACGACTGGCGCAGTTTCCGCCTCGACCGGCTGACCGAGCCGACCGGGACCGGCACGCGATTCCGGCCGCGTCCGCTCCCGGCCGAGGACGCCGCGGCCTTCGTCCAGGCAGCGAGCAACGTCCCAGCTCCGTACCAGGTCGAGGCGCTCGTCCACGCCCCCGCGACCCGGGTACGGCAGGCGGTCGGTCAGTGGGGCACCATCGAACCGCTCGACCACGACACCTGTCGGCTCACCATGACTTCGACCTCCCTCGATTGGCCGACCCAGGCGCTGGGCAACGTGGGCGCCGAGTTCGAGGTGCTGGGGCCGCCGGAGTTCGCTGCGCATGTCCAGGAGTGGGGCGCCCGCTTCCTCCGGGCCACCAGATCCAGCGCGCCCGAGAGACCGTCCCTGCCGTAGCCTGCGTCGCGACGATGGCGCGGCGTCCGTAGCAGCCGGCCGAGACGACAGAAGATGTTCTGCCAGGGGAGCCTGCATCCATCTGCGCGACCCCTTTCTTGACCCTGCGCGGCGATCTCTCGCCCGCATGGTGGATCCCGAACCTCTACCTGCTGCTGCTCCCCGTTCCGGCCATCGTCCGGTCGGTCACGGGCAGATCTGCCGGTACGGCACGCCGGGCAGGTACTGCTGCCACTCGGCCCGCGTCAGCGTCCGCCCGGCGCGGGCGCAGATCGCGGCAGCCGACCGCCCGGGGTCCACGGACACCTCGCGCAGCACGCCCTTGTCGTCGAGGGTGCGCAGCACCGCGCCACCGGAACCGAACGCGACCGACACGAGATCCTCTCCCGCCGGCATCGACGGTCCGAGCTTGCGAGGCGTGGCGGGGTCCCACAGTTGGACTTCCTCCGTGCCGACGGACGCGGCCACGTCGCCCTTGGGGGAGAAGACGATCTGGGCGACCCCGACGCCGTCGTTGTCGTGCGCCCGGAACATCGGGCCGCGCCTGTCGCCGGTGCGCACGTCCCAGAACGCGAGCCTGCTCAGGATGTCGCCGGTGGCGAGCGTCGCCCCGTCGGGGCTGAAGGTGATCGTCCGCAGCCCGCCGTAGAGGCCCCCCGCGCCGAAACCGGGGCCCACCGGCTGTCTGGTGGCGAGATCGATCAGGTGGTTCGCCGATTTGGTCACCGGGAGGACCATCCTGCTGCCCGGCCGGAACACGACCTCCCATAGGTCTCCGGTCTCGACGGGAGGCAGCCAGGCGTGGTGCGGCACGTCCCAGACGAACACGCGGCTGTGGCCCACGCCCTCGATGTCGTCAATGGTGTCGCTGGCGCCGACCGCGACGAGCGTTCCGTCCCCGTTCACCGCCAGCGTGGACACCGACCAGTTGCCCGGCAGCCGGGCCGTGGTCACCCGCGACGGCTGGGAGGTGTCCCACATCCTCAGTGACGCTCCCATGCTGCTGGCGGAGGCGAGCAGCCGCCCGTCGCCGCTGAAGGCGAGCTTCATGTCGCTGTCCCCGATACTGACCCGCAGCGGCGAACCGAGCGGGCGGCGCCGCACGGCGTCCCAGAGCACCAGCTCCCGCGACTCGGCGCTCTGGTACGTGGCCAGGAACCGCCCGTCGGGGCTGAACACGGCGGTCTCCGGGGCGTGGCCGGGCAGCCGTACGGGCTTGACCAGGTCGGAGATGTCGAGGCTCACCACCGTCTCGTCGGCGAGGTAGCGCAGGGTCGTGCCGTCGAAGCCCACGTTCTGCACCCCGCCCTGGTAGTCGAGCAGGGTGTTGCCGTCGGAGACGCGGATGAGCAGGAAGCTGTTGTCGCCGCCGGCCACGAGGTAGCGGCCGTCGGGGCTGAACCAGATCCGGCCGCCGTTGGAGTCCCACCCGGTGGACGGCTGGTGCTGGAGTGAGCGCCCGGTACGCAGGTCGACGAGGGAGATGTCCGACTCGGTGCCGCACGCGACCGTGTGACCGTCGGGGCTGATGGCCGCCGCCCGGGCGTCCCTGACGCAGGTGTCGGAGTCGTGCCACCGCGCCGCCGGCTTCCCGCTCGGCAGCCTCCGCAACTCGAAATGACCTTCGAGGTCGGTGTTCGCGACCAGGTCGTTGGCCGGCGTGACGGACGGCTGCATCATGCCCGCCTTGGTGGAGACGGTCGCGTCGGTTCGCGTGTCCCACAGGCCGCCGCCCTGGCTCCCCTGCACGTAGACGTACCGGTCGCCGGTCTGGAACTCGACACCGTTGAAGAACCCCGGCTCGCTGATCCTCCATCTGGCTCCGGTCTGCCTGCCGGTCCTGGTGTCCCAGACGGTGATGGCGTGGCCCGCGGCCACGGCCAGCAGCCTGCCGCTGGGGCTGAGGTCGGCTCCCAGGAACCGGTCCGCGCCGATCTTCAGGTCGTTCCACCCGCCGATCCGCTTCCCGGTGCGCACGTCGTAGATCCGCACCCCCTGCGGGGACACGCTGACGAAGGTGCGCCCGTCCCCGGTGATCTGCCGTACGGTCTCACCGCCGGAGTCCGGGTCGGAGAACGCCGCGCGCTCGCGCTGCGCCGACGCGTTCGCCAGCGTCGCCCGCGTCGCGGAGACGGGGGCCAGCCGCCAGACGGCGACGCTGAGCAGCATCGCCCGCACCGGGTCCGACGCGCGCATCGTGTCGGCCTGCGCCGCGACCTTGCCCGCCAGCGCCTCGTCCCGCTGCGCGGCGACGACCTGGCTCTGCTCCGAGACCACGCGGCTCTGCCACACCGAGACCGCGCCACCGGCCAGGGCGAGGACGAGCAGGGCGGCCAGGGCGACGGTGAGGAGGCGGCGACGCCTGACCCGGTGGCGGGTGGCGGTGTCGCAGGCGTCCAGGAAGTCGCGTTCGAGTCGGCTGAGAGTGAGATGGCGGCGTCCGGTGGCGGCCCAGCGCACCGCCGCTTCCAGGCGGCTGCCCTGGAAGACGTCGCCTTCGCGGCGTCCGTGGGTGTCCCAGTGGCGGGCGGCCGAGCGGATCGTGTCGTGGGTGGGCAGGCCGTCGCGCTCGTCGCCGACCCAGGACCGCAGGCGCGGCCAGGCCTGCACCAGGGCCGGCCGGGTCAGGGCGATGTCGTCGCCCCGGACGGTGAGCAGGTACGAGAAGACGTCCAGGATCCGGTCGAAGGCGGCTCGCTCCTGCGGCGTCCCGGCCAGCTCCGCGCGGGACGCGGCCCGGACGGCCAGCTCGCCCGCGTCCGTGAGCGTCACCAGGCGCAGGAACAGGTTGGGAACCAGGTCCCGTTCCGACGGGTTGAGGAACCCGTAGGCGTCCTCGGCCAGCGTGCCGAGCGCGGGGTCGGCCGCGGTGCCCCGGCCGAGGAGCCCGGCTTCGGCGCTGCCGATGGTGAGCAGCTCGGCCTGGCCGCCCTGCGCGCCGCTGACCAGGCCGAGCAGCAGCTCGCGCGCGGTGGGCCTGGCGAGCGGGTTCTTCGCCAGAGCCGCCGAGACCAGCGGACGCAGCGAGCCGGGCAGCGGGGCGAGGTCCGGGTCGGCCGACAGGACCCGGTGCATGACCGCGCCCAGATTCTCGGCCCGGAAGGGGTCGTCGCCGTTGGCGGCGTAGAGCACGATCGCGCCCCAGGAGAACACGTCGGCGGGCGCGCCGGCTCGCTGGCCGGTGAACACCTCCGGAGCCATGTAGGTCGGCGTGCCGGCCACCTGGCCGGTGGCGGTCAGTGACATCTCCAGGGTCCGCGCCACCCCGAAGTCGATCACGCGCGGACCGTCGGGGCCCAGCAGCACGTTGTCGGGTTTGAGGTCGCGGTGGACGACGCCGGCGTCGTGGATGGCGGCCAGCGCGGTGGCCACCGCCGTGGCCAGGCGGTACAGGTCGTCGCCGGTGAAGCGACGCCCTTCGGTGATCGCCTCGCGCAGGCTCGGCCCCTCGACGTACTCGCTGACGATGTACGGCTTGGGCGCGTCCAACTCGGCCGCCAGCACCCGGGCGGTGCAGAACGCGGCCACCCGCTGGGCGGCGGCGGCCTCCTTGCCGAACCGCGAGCGCAGGTCCGGATCGCCGGCCGCGTCGCCGTGCAGCACCTTGACGGCCACCCGGACGCCCTGCGGGTCGTACGCCTCGTACACCACCCCCTGCCCTCCGGCCCCCAGCCGCCCGGCGAGCCAGAAATCCCCTAACCGAGGAGGGTCTCCAGGAAGCAGGGCCGACGCCATCTCATCACTCCGCATCTCCGACGGACTACGTCGTTAGATGCTGCCCGCACGTTCGAGGTTGCCATCCGCGTTGACCCGAGGGTGCCGGGCGACCTCCGCCTCGACGAGCGAGCGCGTCACGCCGACGGCCACGGCTGGGCCGCGATCCACTCGCGCAGCGGTGTCAGCCGGACGCCCAGCCGTTCCGCCAGGCCCGGATCGACCATGTCCGGATCGACGGGGTCGACGGCGCCCGCGGTGGTCGCGAGCCAGCGGTAGGTGGCGGCGACCCCGGCGGCGGTCGGCTCGCCCAGGGCGCGGGCCAGGGCGTGCTCGAACTCGTCCACGTCCTGCTCCGCGTAGCGCACCTCCGGCCCGAACGCCGCCGCCAGCTCGGTGCCGGTCACCGTGTCGGGGCCGCCCACGTCCAGGACGGCGCCGTCCAGCCCGTCGCGGGTGAGCGCGGCGACCGTGATGGTGGCCAGGTCGGCGTGGCTGAGCCAGGCCACGGGGAGCCCGGCGGGCAGCGGATAGCGCAGCAGGCCCTCGCTCGCCAGCGGGCCCGCCACCCACGGCGCGAGCAGGTTGTCGAGGTAGACCGGCGGGCGCAGCACCACCGTGGGCACCCCGGACTCCAGCAGCGACGCCACCGCGGCCCGCCGCGTCTCGAACGCGGCCACGCCGGTGGCCTCCGGGGGAGTCCGGTTGCCTGTGTTGAACACCAGCCGCTCCACCCCGGCGGCCTGCGCGGCCTCGATCACGTTGCGCACGTAGGCGGCCACCAGCTCCGGCTCGTACACCATCGGCAGCAGCACCGACGCGTGGCTCACCCCTGTGAACGCCGCATTGACCAGAGCCGCGTCGCCGAGGTCGCCGACGAAGGGCCGGACGCCGTCGGGCATCCGGTCCGAGCGGGCCAGCCCGCGTACGCGCTGCCCCGATGCCACGAGTTCGCGGGCGACCGCGCCGCCCTGGGCGCCTGTCGCGCCGATCACGAGAAATGTCATGGGCGACAGCCTGTCCAGCGGCTGCGATACCCTCCATAAACCCAGATCCCCGAAACTTTAAGGATCGTCCGTGGACGGCGACCTGCTCAGCGAGCTGCTCGCCCCGCTCCGCCTGCACGGCGTCTTCTACAGCCGCTGGTCGGCACGCGCCCCGTGGGGCGTGGCAGGCGAGCGGGACGACTGCGCGATCCTCCACTACGTGCAGCAAGGCACGTGCACGGTCGAACTCCCTGAAACCGGGCCGATCCAGCTACGCGCTGGCGACCTGGCCGTCTTCCCGCGCGGGAGCGCCCACCACCTGGCCGACGCACCCGGCAGGCCGACCGTGCCGCTGGCCCGCCTGCTGCCGCAGCGGACGCCCGGAGCCGTGCGCACCGTGCGGATCGACGGGCCGGGCCCGGAGACGACCATGCTCTGCGGCGGCCTGCACTACGACGCCGCGGCCGCCGCCCCGCTGTACCGGGCGCTGCCCCGGGTGCTCGTGCTCGACAGCGCCATGATGAGCGGCCAGCCGCTGCTCGCCGACACCCTCGCCCGGCTCGCCGGCGAATGGGACACGGCCGAGCCCGGCGCCCAGCTCGTCGCCCTGCGCGCGTTCGAGCTGACCTTCGTACTCGCCCTGCGCGCCGCGCTCGGCAACCTGGCCGCGGACGAGCCGGTGCTGCGCGCCCTGCGCCATCCGGCGATCAGCCAGGCGCTGCTCGCCGTCCACACCAGGTTCGCCGAGCCGTGGACGGTGGAGACGCTGGCCGCCGAGGCCGGGCTGTCACGCTCGGCGTTCGCCGCGACCTTTCGCGAGCTGGTCGGTGAGGCGCCGATGCGGCACCTGACCGCGCGCAGGATGCAGGAGGCCGCCCGGCTGCTCGCCGAGACGGCGCTGCCGCACGGCCGGATCTCCGAACGCGTCGGCTACCGCTCGCCCGTCGGCTTCCACCTGGCCTTCCGCCAGTGGTACGGCACGACCCCCGGCGACTACCGCAGGAACCGGCCCGATAACGGCAGGTAGGGAACCTGGACCTTGGCCCGTTCGTCATCACCGTGTCGAGCACGTCAGCCAGAAAGGGGCCACATGCGCAGCGCGCTCTTCGGGAACCTGGACTCCCAGCAGGTCCCCGCCCACTTCGTCCTGCAGAACGCCAAGATGCTCCGCATCCAGCTCTCGCACGAGGTGCTCGCCAGGCAGGGCTCGATGGTCGCCTTCCAGGGCCAGATGGACTTCGACTACGAAGGCGCGGGCGGGGTCGGCAAGCTGTTCAAGAAGATGGTCACCGGCGAGGGCGCGCCGCTCATGCGCGTCAGCGGCCAAGGGCAGCTGTACCTGGCCGACAACGCCCACGACGTCCATTTGTTCTACCTCGAGTCCGAGGCCCTCACCGTCAACGGGCGCAACCTCCTGGCCTTCGACCCCCAGCTCAGCTGGGACATCCAGCGCGTCCAGGGGGCGGGCATCGCCGCGGGCGGCCTGTTCAACATGACGATCAAGGGCACCGGGTGGGTCGCGGTCACCGCGCACGGCACGCCCGTGCTCCTCGACGCCTCGCGGATGCCGACCTACGCCGACGGCCAGGCGGCCGTCTGCTGGAGCGCCGGCCTGCACGTCGGCGTCAACCGCAGCATGAAGGTCGGTGCGCTGATCGGCCGGGGCAGCGGCGAGGCCATGCAGCTCGCCTTCCAGGGGCAGGGGTTCGTCCTCGTCCAGGCGAGCGAGGGGCCGCCCGTCGCCCAGGCCCACTAGCCGTACTGGGCGATGGCCGCGCGGCGCCAGAAACCGCCGTCGGCCTCCAGGTGGCCGACGGCCCAGACCGCGCCGGTGCGCGGCGCGGCCGGCCCCTCGTGGCGGGCGCCCACGGCCCACAGATCACCGGGGCCGGTGCCGCTGAGCGACTGCGCGTCAGCGGGGAGCCGCACCTCGCTCCAGGTCTGGCCGTCCCAGTGCCTGGCGTAGGGCTGCCCGACGCCGTGGACGGTCCAGGCGTCGCTCGCTGACGTAGACGTGCCGCCAGCCCGAGCCGCCGGCCGTGGGCGTGACGACCGGCCCCGACGTGGGCGTCTCGACTTCGGACGTGGACGCCGTGGGCTGGTCGGTCCTGGGAGCGGGTGTGGCGGCCTTCCCGCCACCGCTGGACGCGCACCCCGCCGCGGCCACGGAGAGCGCGACGAGCAGGGCGCCGATCAGCCTCATCCCCGACATGCTAGGCGACCCGGTACGGCGGGCCAGGGCAAGTTCGGTGACACCGGCATAGATCGGTGCTCTGCCCGCGTCCTTGCTTGGTGACATCGCGAGGAGGACGGGTGGATCCAGGATTTGAGGCGGCATTCCGGGAGTTCGTCGTCGATCGTTCAGCCGCGCTGTTCCGTACCGCGTACCTGCTGACCGGTGACCGGCACGCCGCCGAGGACCTGGTGCAGTCGGCGCTGACCAAGACGGCCGCCAAGTGGCGCGGCCTGCGCGACCCGGCTGCCATCGAAGGGTACGTCCGCCGCGTCATGTACCACGAACGAGTGAGCTGGTGGCGGCGCCGTTCCCGCGTCACCGAGGTGCCCACCGGATGGCTGCCCGACCAGATCGGCGACGGGCACGCCGAGGCCGCCGATCTCCGCCTGGTGATGCGCGCGGCTCTGGCCCGCTTGACGCCCCGGCAGCGGACCATGCTCGTGCTGCGCTACTTCGAAGACCTGTCCGAGACCGAGATCGCGCAGTTGCTCGGCGTCGGAGTGGGGTCGGTGCGCAGCCAGATCTACCGGTCCCTGGAGCGTCTGAAGAAGGCCGCGCCCGAACTGAGCACCGTGAGGGAGTTCCGATGAACGTTGAGGACCTGCTCCGCGAGACCCTCTCCGAGATGGCTGACGAGGAACCGCCGCCCCCACCGGACCGGTACCTCCAGGTCCGACCGCGCCGCCGCGGCCTCGCCCTCGCGGCGGCGGCAGCGGTCGCCGTGCTGGCCCTCGGCTCCACGCTCGTGGTCGACGACATGTCCTCCCGACCGGGAGCGCCCTCCACCGGGCGGGGCTCCACGGCGCGGGCCGGACAGGTCCTGACCGTGAACGCGGGGCTGCGGCTCTCGGACACCCTGCGGCAGCTGTCGGCCGCCACCGGCAGGCCGCTGGCGGAGTTCGTCAGGGCCGCCGGGAACGGCGAGGCGCTCGGCCTTCCGGCCTACGCCAGGGGCGAGCTGGAAGGCTTCGCCTTCCCCGCCGCGTACGAGGTCTCGTCCAGGTCGACTCCCGACGAGCTCCTCGCCGCGATGGTGGCCCGCTTCAACCGCTTCGCCGACGACAACGACCTCGTGGACGGCGCCCGACGTGTCGGCCGAACGCCACTGGAGATCGTGATCATCGCCAGCATCGTCCAGGCCGAGGCGGGCAACATCCGCGACATGCCCAAGGTCGCGCGGGTCATCTACAACCGGCTCGGCCACACGCCCGAGATGAGGCTGAAAATGGACAGCCCGCTCATGTACGGCCTGAACAAATACGGCGTCGAGGCCTCGAACGAGGATCTCAAGAGCCGCTCGCGGTACAACACCTTCAAGCGATTCGGCCTGCCGCCCGGCCCCATCGACAATCCGGGTGAAGACGCCATCAAAGCGGCACTGAGACCGGCCAAGGGCCCCTGGCTCTACTTCGTCGCGACCGACCCGAAGAAGTCCGCCCTGAAGTTCGCCGCCTCCGAGTCCGAGTTCGCCAAGCTGGCCGAGGAGCGCAGGAAGAACCAGGGAACGAGGTGACGGAGCACGCCACCTCGTGAGCGTTGCTCGCCTGCCTGCATCCCTCCGTTGGGGTCGTCAGACTCTTGGACGCGCATGTTCAGTCCAGGTGCCCTTCTGGATCACGCGTGGGTGCGGAGATCCTGGATGGCCGCAGTGATCCCTTTCTTGTCGTAGCTGCTGGTGGGCATGGTGGCGCCGTGAGCGTGACGGATGATGCCCTGCGAATCGATGAGGATGCTGCCTGACTGCTGCAGCGAGCCGAAGACCTTTCTGCTCAGGCCGATCATCTCGTGCGGGGTGCCCCGGCGGCCTACGAGGACGGGGAACGGGACCTGGCGCTTGGCCTTCCACGCGACCGCTTCTTGACGGTCCGCAGGAAGCGCGACAAGCACCTGAACGTCGTCAGCGGCGAACTCGTCGCGGCACCTGATGAGGTCTTGGACGTGCCTGTTGCAGACCGGGCACGACGTCGACCGCATGAAATAGATCAGCACGGCATGGTTCCCCTGGTAGTCGGACAGGCGGACGGCCCGGCCGTCGGTGTCCTCCAGCACTAGGTCGGGCGCGGGCGATCCGGTTTCGAGCATGGCGGAACTTCCCCTTAGTACTCAGGTTGTGGAAATGCGGTCTACACAGGTCAGGCGCTGATGGTCCCGGGGTCATGCGGGCCTTCGGTGGGGCCGGTCACGCCGCCCAAGCTGAGCCGGAGCCTGTTGCGGGCCCGGTGCAGCTGGGACTTCATGGCGGCGTTGCTCAAGCCGAGCGCCTCTGCGACACTCCGCCCCGGGTAGCCCAGGACGTCCCGCATGATCAACACTCTGCGCTGAACGTCTGGCAACTCCTGGATCGCCTGCGCGACGAGTTCGGCTTCCAGGCGCCGGATGGCCTCGTCCTCGGCTGACGTCGCCAGACCGGCTTCGGCCTCGTCATGGTGCTCGAACAGCAGTCGAGCGCGGCGCAGGCACTCGTTCCGGACGATTCGGAACATCCATGATGCCAGTGCCCCGGTGGCGCGCAGTGAGCCGATCTTCCGGTAGAGGATGATCAGCGCTTCCTGCGCGGCGTCTTCGGCATCCTGCGGGGACGCACAGAGATGCTCCGCGAAGCGCCGCACGTGGGAATGGGCACCATAGATCACCGCAGTGATCGACTCGCGATCACCAGTCTGCGCGGCCTTGATGAGCTGCGCGCTCGCCCAGGAGCGGTCAGCCACGTCTACGCCCTTGCTGTCGCCGGCACGAGGTCCTGAAAAGTAGTGCCTGCCGCACCGCCGGCATCACGACGTCACCCATCCCCATCTCCTTCCCCAGTGTGGCCATCACCCCATAAGAGGCCCTCACACCGCGAAAGGATTCACCGGAATCAGAGCTGACCTCGCCGGGCGCACACCGGGCAGCACGCGCCTCAGGTGAGGTTGTCAGGCTCTTGGCCGACGTCGAGGCGCATGAAGGCGGCGCCGTGCATGGCCGCGCGAGCGCCGAGGACGTGCCCGTCGCACATCAGCGTCTCCGCTCCGACCTGGTCGGTCACCTTCCACGTCACCGGCTCGCGGCACTTCTGGCCGCGCCGGTCGTAGTTCCAGGTGCGGCGGCACACCCGGCAGGTGGACACGTTGGCCATGGAGGAGAGCGTGTTGCCGTGCTCGGGGCAGACGCCCCACGGGAAGCCGCACTCCTGCTCCGACAGGGCCCGGAACTGGGCCAGGTCTCCGGCCGCGCGCACCAGGTCTTCGCCCGCTCTCTTCAGCCATTCCGCCGCATGGTGCGCCGCCTGGAGGTGGACGCGTTCGGGCGATTCGGCGGGCAGATCGGCGTACAGGGCACGGGCCTCGGAACAGAGCGCGTCGGCACGACTGGCGAGGTCGCGTAACTGGGCGGGAGTTATGCTCATCGTCGAGATTCTCCCTTGTTCGCGCGGCTGGTGCGCAGACCGGTGACGAGTCCGAACAGCGCGGCCGACGGCCCAGCGCCTGCGCGCGCTCTCCAGGCGCGGTTGTGCACCCGCCGCGCGGTGGCCTGTGCACGGTGACGCTGACCGAACTGGCCGAGCAGTCGCTGGTGGCGTGAGCATTCGCCAGGTGTGCGGCGCCGGCCGAGCGTACGACGTTGCTCCATGCTCCCCTGAACGGGGAAGAGCCTGCTCGACCGGCGTCGTGATCGACTGCCTCTGCAGCGATTGGCTGGTGAAAATCAACTGGCCATCCTGCAGAGGGCTGGCCAGGATCATGGGCATGAATGTGCGCTTACCCGCCCCATTACGTCCCGGTGATCGTGTCGGTGTCACCGCCCCCTCCAGCGGAGTGGACGACAGCCTGCGAGATCGCCTCCAGGTTGCCATACGCACAGTGGAGGCCCACGGATATCAGGTAGTCCTCGGAAACTGCATGGACGGCACCAGTCACGTCAGCGCTCCGGCGGCCGAACGGGCACACGAACTGATGACGATGCTCACCGACCCGCAGATCAGGGCCGTCGTGCCACCGTGGGGCGGGGAGACCGCGATCGACCTCTTGCCGCTCCTCGACTGGGACGCACTACGTGAAGCCGATCCGACCTGGCTGGTGGGCTACTCCGACATGTCGACGATCATCACGCCGATCACCCTGCTCACCGGGACGGCGACCATCCATGGCAACAACCTGATGGACACGCCGTACCGCACCCCCGAAGGGCTGCTCAGCTGGCTGGACATCGCCACGATGCAGCCGGGGACGGCGTTCACACAGACCCCGCCGAACCGCTACCGGGCGCAAGGCTGGGACGACTACCAGACCACCCCGGAAGCGCACGAGTTCACCCTTGACACCCCCGGACGTTGGACACGCCTGGACGACAACGGCGACGTAGAGGTCGAGGGCCGCCTCATCGGAGGCTGCATCGAGACCCTGTGCAACCTCACCGGGACACCCTATGGCGACGTCGCGTCCTTCGCCCGGGCCATGGCGCCTGAAGGGCTTGTGGTCTACGTCGAGGCGGGCGGGCACGACGCGGCGACGATCTGCCGCAACCTGCACGGGATGCGGCTCGCCGGGTTCTTCACCAATGCGAACGCGGTGCTCGTCGGTCGCACCCGGGCACCGGGCACCGGCTCACTCACCCAGCATGAGGCGGTGCTCGACGCCCTGCGCAGCCTCGCCGTACCGATCATCGCCGATGTCGAGTGCGGCCACGTGCCACCGTTCCTGCCCCTGGTCAACGGCGCCCGCTGCAAGGTGGTGTACACCCGGGACCGCAACGAGATCACGCAGATCATCAGCTGAACCCGGATAGGCGGAGCGCTGTCAGCGGATCCTGGCGCTGTACACGTGGTCGACCGTCATCGCCATGAGCACCCTGCGGTCGGACACCATCACCGACCGGTACTCGTCCCAGTCCGGGTGCTCCCCGGCGGCGAGGCGGTGTTAGCGGGGGACGCGCTTGTCGTCGGTCCAGCCGGCCGTGATCGTCTGCGTGCCCGGCTTGCCGAGCACCCGCTTGCCGTCGGCGGTGAGCTCGGTGGAGATCTCCAGCACGGTCATCGTTTCGGTGTCCACGAGGAGCTGCTCCTTGCTGACCGACTCGCCGTCGGCGTGGACCGGCAGGGCCAGCCTCTGCCCGGCGCGGCCCTTGTCGTCCTTGGCCGGGCCGAGGTCGGTGACGCCTTGGGTGGTTTTGATCACCTGGTACGCGGCGGCCCGCACCTTGTCCGGCGCGGGGAGCGCGTACAGCAGGGCGGCGGCCCGCTCGGCCACGTACCCGTCGCGGTAGGCCAGCCAGTCCTGCTTGGTGGCCTTCGGAGCGGTGGTCTTGGCCTGCTCGGCGGCCTCGTCGATCCAGGTGTCCACGTCGGCGGTCAGTCGCTCGCGCAGCGCCTCCGCGTTTGCGGGCAACGCCTGGGCCTGCTGGTACGTCACGTTCTCCTCGCCCCAGGGCCACCCGGGCCGGCCCTTCGTCCGCGTCAGCGACCCCTTTCCGGGCCGGGTCGACAGGCGGACTTTCATGCCCTCGGTTCGGTAGGCCCACGTGGACGGCGAGCCGTCGGCGCGCCAGGCCGCCTCGTCCTTCGCGGTGGCGGGCCGGGCCCCCAGCTCGCGGTAGCCGCTCCAGCCGGTGCCGTCGGGAGCCGTCCAGTCGGTGCTCACAGAGCGCTCGGTCAGGTGGTAGCCGCTGCCCACCGTGTGCGGATGCGTCGCTGTGTAGATCGTCTCGACCCGCCAGTACGCGCCCTTCGGCGCGTCGGCGGCGGCCGGAAGCGCGGTGACGCCGACCAGGGCCAGCCCGGCGGCGGTCACTACGAATCGCATTCAGTTCTCCTTCATGGCGTTCTTCAAGGGGTTGCCGTCGGTCCAGCGGCCGTCTCTGATCGCGGTGTAGGTCAGGAGCAGCCCGTCGGCGGCGGAGCGGGTCTCGATGGCGAGCGGCCGGCCGGAGGTCGGGTCGATCACCAGCCGGGTTCTGGTCGCCCCCGGAAAGTCCGGCGGGGCGAACTCGCCGGAGTCGTACTCGACGGCCTGCCCTGCGCGGCCCAGCACGTCGGTCACCTGCCCGGCGGCCTCGACCCCGGGCAGGGAGGCGAGCAGCCGGTAGGCCGCCGCTCGGGTCCGGCTCGACACCGGGGCGAAGAACAGCAGCCGGGCGGCGGTGTCGATCGTCGTGGGGTCGTCGGCGCCGATGAGCGCCTTGAGCCCTTCGGGGGTGTCGGGTACCTCGTCCATCTTGGTCAGCGGCTTGCCGGCGGTGAGGATGCGGAAGTCCCAGTCCTCGGTGGACCAGGTCTCGGGCTTCCCGGCCCGCGTGCTGAGCAGGCCTTTATGGCCCGCCTCCGAGCGCCGGGTGTATGTCCACGACGTCGGCGAACCCGCTGCGCGCCAGGCCGCCTCGTCCGCGGGCGTGGCGGGACTGATCCCCGCGAGGGTGCGGCGGTACCAGGTTCGGCCCTCCGGGTCGGCGGGGAGCCAGGTCTCGACCGTCTCGCTCTCGCGCAGGACGTACCGGCCGGTGGGGTCGTGGAACTGCCGGCCGCGGACCTCGGTCGCGCCCCACCAACGGCCGGCGTCCGGCAGGGCCGCCGCGGACTTCGCCGCGGCCAGCAGGAACCGTTTGCCGTCCGTCTGGGCGAGGGAGGCGCGGGGGGCGGACGGCGCGGGCGGCGCGGCCTGCGCGATCAGGAGGGCCGCGGCGGCGGCGCCCGCCAGGCCGAGCCCGAGCGCGCTCCACCTGGCCGACCGGCGGCCGCGCCGGCTGCGCTCCTCGGCGAAGGCCGCGTTCAGGAGCTCGCGGCCCGCCTGTTCCACCTCCGGTGAGAGCGGCGGTGCGGGCAGCAGCTCCCGCACTGCCCGGAAGTCATCCATCAGAGCCTCCACACATGGGATCGACGCCGCCCAGGGCGGCGCGGAGCTTCTTCCTGACCCGCGACAGCCGCGAGCCGACGGTGCCGTACGGGATGTCGAGCGCCCTGGCCACCTCCTCGTGGCTGAGCTCGCCCAGGGCGCTCAGCAGCAGCACGTCCCGATCGCCGTCGGGTAGCGCGCGCAGCTCGGCCGCCAGCCGCCCCTGTGCGCTCGCGGCGTCCACGCGGGTGACCACGCGGTCCTCGTGGCCGTGCTCGCGGCCGTCGTGGGCGCCCGCGCTGCGCTGCAACGCGGCCAGCCGCCGCATCTCGGTACGCCGGTGCTGCGCGATCACGTTGCTCGCGAAGCCGTACAGCCAGGAGCGGACCGTGCCGCGGCGGGGGGCGAACGTCTCGCGCTTGCGGAACGCGGCCAGGAAGACCTCGGCCGCCAGATCGTCGGCAGCCTGCCGGTCGAGCCGTCGGCCCAGGTAGGCGTGGATCTCGCGGACGTACCGGTCGTAGATCTCCCCGAACCGCTCAGGTCGTCGGCGCGACAGTTCCAGCAGGACCTCGTCGCTGATCGTCCCCCGAGGATCGGCGAGATCCGGAGCCGTCGATTTGGCAGTCACACTTGTTTACTCCACCGATGAGGTGATCCGCTTTCACCGTCGGTGTGAAAGCCGCCGCGGCTCGCGGCGGAGTAGAGGGTATGAGAGCGGCTGCCCGGTGATGAGATACGACGCGCGCCACCGCCGCGACACTCCTCATCGAGCAGGGTGTGAATCCGGGTCGTGCAGCAGATCCTCGGCCACACCCGAGTGACCACCACCGAGCGGTACACCCACGAATCCACACCGCTGATGCGCGACGCGGGGGAGCGCCTGGTGTCCGCTCTCTGGGGAGATCCGTAGCCGTTGCAACTAACACTGCAACTACCCTGCGCCGCGAACTCCTGGACCGGATCTTGATCCCCAGTGAACGCCATCTGGCTCTCGTGCTCGGCGAGTACCTGAACCACTACAACGGGCACCGGCCGCACCAGTCCCAGCAGCAACGGCCCCCGGACACCGCAACACAGCCCGTCCGGGACGTGACCGAACTCAACGACCTGCATATGCCGCTAATGATGTGGCTGTGGGCTGCCGTGCCGGTCAGTAAAGACGTATGGCCACGGGCATCGAAATGAGGCCGTCAGCCCGTGGCCTGGGTTTCACATATCTCGCCTGGGCTGGAAGGACAATGCCTTCTTCGGGGCTACTTGTACTGGATCGGTGACCATGACTCGGCCACCTCGTTGCCGTTTACGAACACGTACACGATGATGCGCATCGCGCTGTAGTCATCGGCTTTCCAGTTCCCGCCGTCAGGGATCTGACCGGGAGGACAGCTGTTCCCGTACCGGTAGTTGCCGTAGGAACCGTCGTTGCGCCAGTACTCAATGGTCATCGCGTAGGTGCAGCCGCCCGGCGTCGGTCCGGAGAAGTATCCGGTAGGGAGGTAGACGGGCCAGCCCCAGTTCCAGTCATAGGAGATGCACGCCTTGACGCTACTCTGGCCTCCGTTGTACCAGTGTGGAGCATCGCAGCCACCGCCACTTGCCGCATGTGCGGGGGCGCTCACGAGTAGGGCGGCGGCACTGAGAAAGAAGACGAGCAACATTCGCCGGATTCGTTTCATACATCCTCCCGTTTCCGTTCGTCGGCCACCGATATGGCCAGCGCCAGAACACGGTAGGACCTGAACCTGCGTGATTTGCGCGTTCACATCGCGCAGAACGTCGTGGTACCCGTTGCGCTACCAACACGGCTGGGCGGCCGTCCTGGAACGGGCTGGAACGCGAGCGAACTGCAACCCAAACTGCAACCCGCTTCGGGTTTCGTCGTTGCCTCCGCGTACACGGAAATATTTAGCTACCCCGACGGAGGGAACGGGTGCCCAGACTCCGGCAGGAGCACCGAACCCGCGCCCTGATCAGCCATTACCGCCAGCGAGGCGACCCGCCACCTCAAAATCTACGGATGCGGTACCGGGGGCCGCCGTTTTCCGTTCCCGCGTGCCGGACGGAGTGTGGCTACCTGAGCACCTGGGTCCGCGTGGACGCCCCGGGATAGACGATGATGAGGAATGCCTGCCTGGCGTCTCCGTCGTCGGCCAGGGCCGCTTTCGCCCCCCGCATGTGCACCCGCACCCGGTATCGACCGGCGTCGTGGATCGCGAGATCGGGTAGCCCCTTCTCCACCTCGCCCTCATCGTCGATGAACACCATTTCTCCATCGGTGCTCTGGTATCCGACCTCGACGACCTTCTCCCAGCCTTCGACCTCCACCGGAGGGCGCTTGTCGTACGCCTCGACGGCGACGCAGACGTGCGTGTAGGTGTCGGCTGTGAGAATGGTGAGATCACCGGGTGTGGCGCCGACCACCTTGTTGGCGAACGCCCGGTCCAGAGAGGACGGATAGACGGTATCCGATCCTTCCTCGAAGACATTGAGCATGCCCGTCTGCGCCACCCATACTGTGGCCCTGGCCCGCAGCGAGGGGCGCGCCGGCGGCCGGTGGTCGGGAAGAGAGGCGCACCGCCGCTCGGCGGTCGCGATGACGTCTTGTTCCCGCTTCCGCTGCGCCTCCTCCTCGGCGAACCGGCGCCGGTTGAGTGCTGGACACAGGTATCCGAGCGCCTTGGTGTTCTCCTCCGTGTTGACCACGAAACCGCGGGTCTCCATGACGGTCTGCATCTCCCGCGAGTCGTTACGCAACGACACCTCGCACAGGCGCCGGCCGATCTTGACCAGATGCACGTCAGGTATGTGGGCGTAGCGGCCGTTGAAGGTCAAGCGCTGCCTGTTCGCGCAGACGAACGCGGTCTCCCGCTCTCCGGGTGTGGGCTGCTTGTTCATGTACACCGACATCCTCCACGGCGCGCACTCCTTCGACGCGGCCGATGTGACCTTCTCCGGCCCCTGGTCCTTGGCGGTCGTGACGAGGAGGAGCGCCGTGGCCGCGACCGCTGTCACCGCACGGACGGCGCGGTACGCCCGGGTCGCGGCGGGAGCGGCTTCCGGGCGTGGCAGCGATGATCGAGGCGATGTGGGCACGCGTGATTCCGATCGGGAGGAAGGAAGGCTGTTCCTCCCTATCTGATCTTGCACGCCGGTGTCCAGGGAAACACCTGGGCTCGTCGAGAATCAGCAGGTCGCGGCCCTCGCGCACCAGGGCCAGGGCCAGGGCCGGGGCCAGGCGCTGCCACTGGCCGCCGGAGAGCTTCACCCGGCCTGCGGGTCCTCGTCCTCGGGGCCGAAGAAGACGCGGCTCATGGTGTCGTAGCCGCAGGGGAGCGTCCGGACGATGTCGCGGGCGCCGGCCGCCCGCGCCGCCGTCTCCACCCGTCCGCGGTCCGTCAGGGCCTCGATGTCGCCGACCCCGATGTTCTCGGCGGCGGTCAGGTCGTAGCTCATGTAGTCCTGGAACAGCACGCCCATGCGGGCGCGCAGCTCGGTCGGGGCACGTCGCGGATGTCGACGCCGTCCCAGAGGATCGATCCCCGGCACGGGTCGTAGAAGCGGCACAGCAGCTTGATCAGCGTGCTCTCGCCGGCGCCGTTGAGGCCGACCCATGCCACCGACGAGCCTCGCAACCCACCAGATGAGGGACGCCAGTGACCGCATGGACTCGGTTCTGTGGGCCTCGGTCTGACGCCAACTGCAACCCGTGACCCCACGAAGATCGAAAAAGGCCCTTCCCTTGAACGGGGAAGGGCCTTCCGACGTGCGGAGGATCGGGGATTTGAACCCCGGATGGTGTTGCCACCAAACCGCATTAGCAGTGCGGCGCCATAGACCTGACTAGGCGAATCCTCCCGGTAGCCACCTGGCTCAGGACAGCGTACCGGCCTTCTGGCGAGGCGGCAAAGTGGTTGCCGGTCGCGTCGCCGTCCAACCGCTATCCGACCGTCGTTCAGCCGCCGTCAGTCCATCGGACAGGCGTCCGAGCGGCCGTCCAACAGGGCCGGACGGGGGCGGAGCCGGGGCCGGTCCGGGGTTGTCCACGGGACGTCTAAGGTTATCCACCGCCTGTGAATAACCGCCTGTGGACGAAGCCCGCCCCGGCGCGTTGGGCGGGCTTTCGGCCGGTGGTTCAGGCGGCGGGGTTGGCCTCGCCCTCGATCTCGACCTTGATCTTCTTGCCCACCAGCACGCCGCCGGTCTCCAGCGCCTGGTTCCAGGTCAGGCCGAAGTCCTCGCGGTCGAACTCGGTGCTGATGGAGAAGCCCCATACCGCCTGCCCCCAGGGGTTGGTGCCGGCGCCGCCGTACTCGACGGTGAGTTCGACCTCCCTGGTGACGTCACGGACGGTGAGGTCGCCGACGACGGTGAACTCGTCGCCGGAGTGGCCGGTCACCCGGGTGCTCTTGAAGGTGATCTCCGGGAACTTCTCGACCGACAGGAAGTCGTCGCTGCGGAGGTGGCCGTCGCGGTCGGCGACCCCGGTGTTGATGGACTCGGTCTTGATGGTGAGTTCGGCGGACGACTCGAGCGGGTTCTCGGCGATCGTGACCGAGCCGCTGAAGTGGCCGAAGCTGCCGCGGACCTTGCTGACCATCATGTGCTTGACGATGAAGCCGACGCGCGTGTGGGCGACGTCGAGGTTGTACGTGCCGGCGGCGGGGATGGTCAGGCCTTCCCAGGTGCGAGTGGTCATGGGAGTTCTCCTTGACGAGAGAGAGGTTGCGGTGCGGATGTCTGCGGCAACAAATGTCTACAGGAGGAATATTCCTCACGTCAACTATCATCGGATAGGCTATGAGCGTGATACCAACTGACGACCCCCGGCTGACGGCAATGGGCCTGCTCGCCGAGGTCTACGCCGGCCTCGCCGCGCGGATGCAGCCGGTGCTGCAGGCCGCCGGGTTGTCGGACATCGACTTCGAGACGCTGATCAGGCTGGCCCGCTCCCCGCGCGAGAGCCTGCGGATGAGCGACCTGGCGGCGCAGACCGGCCTGTCCACCAGCGGCGTGACCCGAGTGGTCGACCGGCTGGAACGTGAGGGGCTGGTCGCCAGGGTCGCCTGCGCCACCGACAGGCGCGCCTCCTACGCCACGCTCACCCCCTTGGGCGGCGAGCGGCTGGAAGCGGTGCTGCCACTGCACCTGAAGGACATCGAGCAGTCCTTCACGGGCCTGCTCGGCGCGGACGAACTCGACCGCTTCCTCCAGACGCTCCGCACGATCAGGGACGTCGTGCGTCCCTGCGCTACGGCTGGGGCTGTGGAGGACGCATGCCCAGGTCCGCCCTGAGCTTGGCCATGGCCCGCGACACCGTGCTCTTGACCGTCCCGAGGCTGATGCCGAGCGTCCTGGCGATCTCCGGTTCGGTCATGTCCTCGTAGTAGCGCAGCACGATCGCGGCCCGCATCCGCTCGGGCAGCCGGTCCAGCGCCTGCTCCAGGAGTTCGTGCCCGTCGCCGCTGGCCTCCCCCTCGGAGGTGGCCTCGGGCAGCTCGTCCGACGGGTACTCCTGCAGCTTGCGCCGCCGCCACTGCGAGATGTTGATGTTGACCATCGCCCGCCGGACGTAGCCGTCGAGCGCTCCCCGGTCCTGGATCCGGTCCCAGGCGAGGTAGGTCTTGGTCAGCGCGTTCTGGAGCAGGTCCTCGGCGTCCAGCGGGTGTCCGGTGAGCTGGTGGGCCGTGCGCAGCAGAGCAGGACCGCGGGCCTGGACGTACTCGCGGAACTCCTCTTCCCATTTCGTGGTCTGCATCGTGGCCAGAATCGCAGCCGGATGTCATGTTGAGGCTGAACCGCAATTCAGGATTCGGCCCGCCAACGATAAAGGTAGGTCAAGGTCGGTGGCGGTTTCTTCGACGCCGGGTGTCAACACCTTCCCTGAGGGTTGCGTATTTTGCTCTCTTCTGAGCCGTACGACGTGAGCCGTCCGGGGAGTCATGTGAGTCTGATATGGCGAAGAAGGAGGGGTGTTGATGGCGTATCCGAGCGTCGAACGCCGCCGGGTGTTGGCGGCAGCCGCGTTGGGCCGCGAATCCGGCGTCCCCGGCCCCGATCCGGCGGGCGGTGACCCGTTACGCGCGGTCGCCGGGAAGATCCTCGACATCAGCCCGCACCTCGTCACCGTCGAGACGTCCGGTGGCGAGGAGGAGCGGCTCGTCATCGCGCCGTGGGCGACCGCCTGGCACGGCGCCGACAGCGCCCCCGCGGACCTGCCGGTCGGCTCGTCGGTCATGATGCGCATGCTGCGCGAGGGCAGGGTCGTCGAGCGGATCTGGGCCGACACGACCCGCGTCACGGGCACGATCCTGTCGATCGAGGGACGCAGGGACGTGACGGTCGAGCTCGACTGCGGCTCGCACCGCGGGCGCCGCACCATCGTCATCCCGTACCGCGCTACCGGACGCCTCCGCGTCCGCCATCCGCAGTTCGAACCCGGTTACCTCTTCGACGCGATCGGCGTCAGGCGCGACGGCGCCGTCCTCGCGCTGCTGCCTGCCACCTCGCAGCCCGCCTACCCCGCGCGGGCCGTCCCCGCCCCGCCGCCCGCCTACGGCGGGACTCAGTCGCGCATCTCCGGCACCGCCACCTGGTCGGACGCCTTCGACGAGGAGGAGCGCGGGCTCGCGTACCCGATGGTCGAGAGCTCCGACACCGGGTGCCCGGACGCCGAGGTGTCCTGCGTGGGTCTGCCGTACCTCGCGATCGGCTCGCTGCTGCAAGTCAAGAACGTCTGCGCGGAGCGGTCCGCTAACGTGCAGGTCGTGGCCTGCGGTTGCCTTGCCGGACGTTTCTGCGACCGTTGCGTGGAATGCGGCACCTCGCCGCGCGGACGGATCGCCGAGCTGTCGGCGCCCACCTTCGTGGAGCTGGGCGGCGACCTGGTCAAGGGGTGTTTCAACGCTCAGATCGGATTGGGGTGACGCACGTGCTGGCATCGCAGCTGCCGGTTCTGATCGTGCTGCTGGTCATGGGCGCGGTCGCCAAGGTCGTCACGGTGCGCTCCGGCGGGGAAGCGCGAGCGCTCACCCGGTTCGGGCCCGCCGTCCTGGTGTCCGGACGGATGCAGGTTCCGGCGCTGCTCGCGTGCGCCGTGGGGGAGCTGGTCCTGGCCGTGGGCGTCACGTTCAGCACGTCGCCGATCTTCAGGTGGGCGACCGTCGCGTTCTTCGCGCTCTCCACGTACGTGCTGCTGGAGCTGAGCCGCCGGCGGCCGGACGCGGGCTGCGGCTGCTTCGGCGAGGTCAGCTCGGCGCCCGTGGGGCGCCGCTCGATCGGCAGGACCGTGGTGCTCACCGCGATGGCGCTGGTGTCGGTATGGGCGGACGTGCCGGGCTGGATGGCCTTCACCCAGATCTCGTGGCTGTCGGCGGGAGGCGTGGTCGTCCTCGCGCTGCTGTCGCCGGAGATCGAGGAGATGATCGACAGGATCAGGTACCGCGCACCCTGCGAGCAGCGCAGAGCGCCCGCCGAGCAGGTCACCCTCTCCAGGCTCCGGTCGAGCGGCACCTGGCGCGCGCACCGCGACCAGCTCGCCTCGGCCGAGCCGTACGACAGCTGGCGGGAGCTGTGCTGGCGGTTCTTCGTCTTCCAGAACCACGACAAGGCGGACGTCGTGTTCGCGGTCTACCTCAGCGGACGCCGACCCGCCGTCAGGGTCGCCGTCGTCAGCCCGGAGTCTCTTCCGGAATATAGCCCAGTATCGGCCTGGCGCTAGAGAGCCATAGATTTCCCTCGACAGGCATGACGGTATAGCTCTATTGGGCTATCTAGCTTCCCCACTAGACAGCCCAATAGAGGTCTAGGTGTGCCGATCAGATCGGTTGCGCACGCAGGAACCTCCCGAAATGCGGCACTGTGAACGCGATCAGGCCGCGTTCCGCGCTGTAGATGAGCCCCTTCTTGATGAGGCTGTCGCGAGCAGGGGACAGGCTGGACGGCTTGCGGCCGAGGGCGTCGGCCACCTCGGCGGTGGCGACCGGCTCGTCGCCGATCTGGGCCATGGCGTGCATGTAGTCGCGCTCGGCGGGGGTGGCGCGCTCGTAGCGGCTGCCGAAGAAGCCCACTGCGAGCTCCTCCTCGGCCTCGGGCGCCGACACCTTGACGTCGTCGAGGGTGATCGGGCTGCGCGGCGCGAGATCCCAGGCCACCTTGCCGTACGCCTGGACGAAGTAGGGGTAGCCGTCGGCCGCCTCGTAGAGCGCGTCGAGGGCGTCCTGGGTGAACTCGACCTCCTCCTCGCGCGCCGGCAGGATCAGCGCGAGGTCGGCGGCCTCGCGGTCGAGCTTGTCGATGCGCGCGTACCGGAAGAGCCGCTCCGAGTAGCTCTTGCTGGCCGACAGCACGCTCGGCAGGTGCGGCAGCCCCGCTCCGACCACGATCAGCGGCCCGCCCGACTGCGACAGCTCGTGACAGGCGGCGCAGAGCGCGGACACGTCGGCGGGCTGGACGTCCTGCATCTCGTCTATGAAGAGCGCGATGCCGACGCCGAGGTCGGTGGCCACGCTCGCCGCGTCGACGAACAGCTCGGTCAGGTCGATCTCGAGGTCGCCGGAGTCGGCGCGGCCCCGGCTGGCGGGCACCTCGATGCCGGGCGACCAGTGCGAGGTGCCCTTGGCCGCGCCCGGATCGCGCATGGCGAACGCCTTGAGCACACCGAGGAACTCCTCGATGCGCTCGGGCGCGCGGTGCCGCGGGGCCAGCTCGCGGATCGCCATGTGCAGGGCGGCGGCGACGGGACGGCGGATCGACTGGTCGGGACGGGCCTCGATCTTGCCCGTTCCCCACAGCCGCTGCATCGCCATGGACTTGAAGGTGTTGAGGAGCACGGTCTTGCCGACGCCGCGCAGGCCGGTGACGACCATGCTGCGCTCGGGACGGCCGCGGGCCACCCGCTCAAGCACGACCTCGAACTGCTGCAACTCGCGGTCGCGCCCAGCCAGCTCCGGCGGACGCTGCCCGGCTCCGGGGGCGTAGGGATTGCGCACAGGGTCCACGCTCTCGGACTTTATTGCGGGATATAGCGGCCGTCTTAGATTTGGGCAGAAAGCGCTACGGCGTGTCCGCGGGGACCCGGTCGCCAGTACGGTCATCGAACACACCCCCTCTCACCTGGCCGAACCCATGTTCGATTCGGTGGATGAAACTGTAGCGCGGACTCGAACAGGTGCGCGATGCTTTCAGGTAAAGATCTTTGCAACAGGGCGGAAGCCCCGTGCGTCTCGGTGTTGTGGAGTTCGAGGATTTCGTCCGGGCGAGGGGCGCCGCCCTCCTCCGGTACGGCTACGTGCTCACCGGCAACGCCGACGACGCCGCCGACCTGGTGCAGGAGGCGCTGCTCAGGCTGAGCGACAGCTGGGGGCGCGTCCGCAACAAGGACGCGCCCGAGGCGTACGTGCGCACGACCATGGCCCGCCAGCACGTCAGCTGGTGGCGCAGGCGGCGTAGGGAGCAGGTGACCGACGACGTCCCCGAGGGCTTCTACCTCGACAGTCACTCCTTCGGGGAGCTGTGGAAGGAGCTGGCGACGCTGCCGAGGAAGCAGCGGGCCGTGCTCGTCCTGCGCTACTACGAGGACCTGTCGGATCAGGAGATCGCTGAAATCCTCGGCATCTCACGGGGAACCGTACGCAGCCAGGCTTTCCGGGCGCTCGCCACGCTCCGTGTCAGGCCTGCGGTGCTCGAAAGGGAACGGGCATGAGGACAGAGGACGAGCTGACCCGCGCGCTGCGCGAGGCGGCAGAGCGGGCCCCGGCCCCCGACCTGCTCACCGGCGTCGCACACCGCAGACGCAGGCGGACGAGACGACGGACGCAGGCGCTCGCGGCGGTGGCCGTGGTCACGGTGGTGGCGGTGAGCACGGCTGTCGCCAGGGGCGCCTCCACCAGCGGGGGCGGAGGCGACGTGGCGGTGCAGCCCTCCGGCGAAGTGGTCATCCCGACCAAGGAGCCGCCAGGTATGGCCGTCCCCACCGGGAAGCTGCCGGGGACGATCAAGTCCGTGCCCATCGAGAAGCTGTGGCCAGGGTCGGTCTTCACCATGCCGGCCACGCACGCCGACGGCTGGGCGTATCGCCCGCTCGACGGCATCAGCGCCACCGAGGTGCTGCTGCTGGCCACGAAGCAGTCGTCGTCGCAGAACCGCAGGCTGGAGATCTACGACTCCAGCACCGGCCGGTCACGTGTCCTGACGGAGGTGCCGTCGCCTCGTGAGGTGCTGAACTACCCGCAGCAGCTCGACCTCGACGTTCAGAACGTGGTCTGGTACGTCAACAGGAGAACGCCCGAGGGCGTCGCAGTGGTCGACCTCTGGAAGTCATCCAGGTCTGGCGGCCGGCCCCAGGTGTTCGGCAGTCTCACGGACAAGGGCATCGGCGTGATGCGGCTGGCGGGTGACAGCGTCGTGTGGTCGATGGAGAAGGGGGGCGTCTACTCGATGCCCCTCACCGGTGGAGCCGCCCGGCCGATTGCCGCAGGAAAGGGACTTTTCCTGACCGACTGGCCATGGGCCAGTGACGTCAGCAGGAGCGACTTCAACCGTAACCAGACCAAGGTCGTAAACCTGGATACCGGCGAGGTCCAGCACGTCAAGGCGCGGGAAGGCGTGCGGGGCCTGCGCTGTGCCCCCGTCTGGTGCTATGGCAGGGTGCCGAAGGGTACGCTCGTCCAGCACGTCGACGGAACCCACGCTCGCGTGATCCCCCGGATCCTCAGGGGTGCCGGCTTCGGGGGGCCTCCCTACAGAGGGCAATTGCTGATGGCAGGCGCTGACGGTCTCTACGACCTGCAGACCGGCGTGTTCGCCGAGCTCCCGAAGGCTGACAGCTGGGTCGGAGTGGGCACCAAGTCAGAGCCGGGCCCGATCCTCTACAACGCTGCGAAGAAGGGCGACGAGCTCGTGGTGCTGAACTTGGCAGCCGGCCCGGAGGAGCAATAGCGTTCGCAACCATGCGGACCTTCGCGAACGTACAGGAACTCAAGGCGGCCGTCGGCGAGAAGTTCGGCCCGACCGAGTGGCGCACTGTCACCCAGGAACAGGTCAACCTCTTCGCCGACGCCACCGACGACCACCAGTGGATCCACGTGGACGTCGAGCGGGCCAAGGCCGGCCCGTTCGGCGGCACGATCGCCCACGGCTACCTGAGCCTGTCGCTGCTGCCGTCGCTCATGGACGAGCTGATGACGGTCGAGAGCGTCGCGATGGGGATCAACTACGGGCTGAACAAGGTCCGTTTCCCCAGGCCGGTGCCGGTCGGCGCGCGTGTCAGGGCCACGGCCGAGGTCACCGACGTCAAGGGCACCCCCGCCGGGTACCTGTCCAACGTGAAGGTGACGATCGAGGTCGAGGGCGAGAAGCGTCCGGCCTGCATCGCCGAGACCCTCAGCCTGTTCGTCCCAGCCGCCGAATAGCCGCCTTCCCCGTGCTCCACGATCGCCCGGATCGTGGAGCGCCTCACCACAGCGAGCGGACGATCGCCGCCACCGCGACCAGCGCCAGCAGCCCGAGATAGGCCAGCACCAGCCGGGTGTCCCTGAGCAGGCACTTGCTCCGCGTCAGCCCGGCTCGCCGCGCCTTCCAGTACCCCGCGAAACCCAGGCCCGCGAACCCCAGCACCGCCCACGGGCCGAGCAGCCAGGCCAGCAGCGCCACGGTCGCGTACACGCACAACCGGAGCGGATCGTACGGCTCGGCCTTCACATGATCACCTGTTCGAGCACGGGCTGCGAGGCCACCGCCGACAGGCGCTGCCGCGACAGCTGCGGCCACGCCTGCACGGCGCAGAACGGCGCGCACTGGTCCTGGTCGGACCGCGTGCCGACGTGCACGCAGCACTGGGTGAGCCGCTCCTCGATCATCGTCGAGACGTCCATGAACGGCTTGACTGTCACCCGCACCACCCGCTCGCCCAGCATCCGGCGCAGCTTCTTCCGCCGGCCGGGCAGCGCCGACGAGGCCATGGCCAGCAGCGTCGACACGCCGAGGTCGCAGTTCTCACAGATGTTCCGCCACAGGTCGCCGATCTGCGGGTGCGACAGCGACGACTGCTCCGACAGCAGCCCCAGCAGCGACTCCTGGACGGCCAACCGCAGCTCGCGGGGGAGTTCGGTGTCGGCGATGCGGTTGGAGACCAGCCCCAGGTTCTCCTTGAGCCGGTCGTGGCCGATCAGCGCGACCAGCGAGCGCCATTCACCCGCGTCGTCGCGGATCAGGTAGCCGACCGAGCAGCAGTGCGGGTGCGAGCACGGCAGCGCGGTCAGGTCACGCCACGTCACCAGGCCGCCGGTCTGCGGACCGAGCCGCTTGAGCACGCCGGTGTGCGTGAGCCGGTCCATCGGGTCGATCGGCCCGGACCTGCCCGAGCCGAACTGCGGCTGCAGCGACACCCCGCCCACGAACGGCGTGTCGAGCGCGAGCCGTACCACGTCGCCGATCTCGCCGTCGTTGACACCCAGTGCCGCCGTCATCACCAGGGTCGTGAAGATCTCCCGCGCAGAGAGCCGTTCCACCGCCCGCGTCTTGAACCGCCGCAGGTCACCACCCCGATGATGGACGGACGCCGCGGCCGAGCTCCCGTCGTACTGCAGGTAGACCTCGACGCGCTCGCGATGCTCGGTCAGCAGGTCGAGCAGGGCGTCGTCCCTGGCGATGAGGACGCCGTTGGTGTTGATCAGGATGCGAGTGATCGGCCGCTGTTCGAGCTCCGCGAGCAGCGTCGCGAGCTCGGGGTGCAGGGTGGGCTCGCCGCCGCTCAGCATGAGGACGTCCAGCCTGCCGTTCTCGCGGGCCAGCCGCTGGTCGACGTTGGCCAGCACCTCCGCCACCGGGACCACGCCCGCCAGGTCGGGTGAGCTGTCGGCGAAGCAGGTGGGACAGCGCAGGTTGCAGGCCTCGGCGATGTCCTCCAGGAGGATGCAGGTGTGCTGGGTCTGCATCTCGGGGAGCCCGTGCAGGTAGGCGGCGGGGACGGGCACGAAGTTCCCCGCGAGGTCCGGCACGTGCTGCTTGGTGGGAGCGGTCCACTCCTCCAGGTACGCCAGGATCTCCGGGTCCTCGTCGTACAGCGTACGGATTAACCCGTGCTCGCGGCAGCCGCGCTCCAGCCACACTCTGCCGTCGCGAACGGCCAGGTAGCCGCTGAGCCGTTGCACCTGGCCCAGATCTTGGCCGTGGCAACGCGGGCAGAACGCGTTGACGTACCGGAGGATGCGGTCGCCCCGCAGACCCATCCCTGTGCTCATGTCATGACCTTCCGCTGGAAAAGTGGATCGTAGTGGCCGCGCCGCCACCCGTACGCCAGCCTGAGTGCCAGCAGCGCCAAACTCGGGATCAGGAACCACTGCGGCCTGGTGAGATCGAGCCAGACTGTCTCGTTCGCCCGCGTGAACTCCACGACGAAACGGAAAGCCGCATACGCCGCGAGGTAGAGCGTGAACAGCTCGCCCGGCTGGGTGACCCGTCTGCGCGCCCACACCAGCGCGCCGTACGCGACAAGCTGGAAAACGACCTCATAGATGAAGGACGGATGCATCGCCTGCCCCGTCAGACATCCCGGGCACTCGGGCGTGGAGGGAGGCGCGTGCACCCCCCACGGCAGATCAGTGGGACGCCCTGGCGCCTCGGTCAGATGGCAGCCGATCCGCCCGACGGCCATCCCGAGGGCCACGGCGGGCGCGAACAGGTCTCCCGTCCTCTCCTTGTAGCCGATGACCCTCTTGGCGATCAGCACGCCCACGTACGCGCCGGTCAGGCCGCCGAGAATGCTCCGCGACCCATACAGCCAGAGCTCCTCCAGATCCAGCGTCTCCAGCCACCCCGCCAGCCGCATGCCGATAGCCCCGCCGACCAGCGCCCCGGTGACGGCGGCCAAGGACTGCTCATTGAGCGCACCACGACGCCGAGCCTCAAACACGAACACCACGGAGGCGACCAGCACCCCCAGCCCTACGAAAACCTCATGAAACGGCATGGCAACCGCACAACCCCAACCCGCCACCAACCCTCAACCGGATACCGGCCTCCAGCCCGACACCTGGCCCCTGCCCGTTGGCAGGCTCCAACCTGACACCAGCCACCAGCCCGTCTGCAGGCCCCACCCCGACACCAGGCCCCTGCGTGACACCCGGCTCCAGCCCGACACAAGCCCCCACCCCGACACCAGGCGCCAGCCCGTCTGCAGGCCCCAGCTCGGCACTGGGCCCCTGCGTGACACCCGGCTCCAGCCCGGCATCAGGCCCCTGCCCGTTGGCGTGCTCTAACCTGTCGCCAGCCACCAGCCCACCATCAGGGCGTATACGGCCTTCGGCCCTAGACGCGCTCATCCGACGCGGCCTTCCAGGACGACAACCCGTCTGACCTGCTTTGCGGGCCCAGACGCTCGTCCGGGAGTGACCTTCGACCACGAGCGCTCGCCCGGTGCGGCTTTCGACGCAGGCGCGTTCATCTGGCGCGAGCTCCGGCCCAGAGGCTCACCCGGCCCGAATCCACGCAGAGATGCACCCGACCCGGCGTTTCCACGCAGGGGTTCACCAGGCACGGCTTTCCGGAGGAGGCGCTCACCGGATTCGGCCCCCCAAACGGGCGGCACCCACCTCTCGCGGCCTCGCGGCACAGGGCGTGCTCATTTAGCCGTACAGCCCGGGGTTGAGCCCTGTGCAGTAGCCCACCGAGACGATCGAGGCGAGTGCCCAGCCGATCATCAGCCCCATACCCAGCCCCTGAGACCACGGCTTACGCACCAGCACGAGCACCAGCCCAACCCCGAGCCCGACGGCAGCCAGGAACGCGGCAGCGACCCCGATGGCGACCCGTCCCTGTGCGCTCAGCACGGCGAGCCCCACAAAGAGGTTCAGAACCAGGTAGGCAAAGGCGCCGGCGAACGCCAGGCCCACGATCAGCCCCGTCGGACGCTGCGGCGGCTGGGGCGGCGGGGGTGGCGGGTACACGGCGTTCAGACTACGGCCCTATACCCCCTCTGAATAGTAGATCGCTGCTTGAACCCTGCTCTTCAATCCGAGCTTGCCCAGCACCCTGCTCACGTGCGTCTTGGTCGTGGCCTCAGCCATGTCGAGCTCCTTGGCGATCTCGGCATTGGACAGCCCACGAGCCACGCAGGCCAGCACCTCCCGCTCGCGCGGCGTCAACGCACCCGTATCTCCACCCTGCTCCCGGCGCGGCACCTGCTCGGCGAAGGCGGAGATCAACCGCCGCGTCACGGACGGCGAGATCAGCCCATCGCCCCTCGCCACGAGCCGCACGGCCTGAACCAACGCCTCAGCATCCGTGTTCTTCAACAGGAACCCAGCAGCCCCCGCCCGCAGCGCCCCAAAGACATACTCGTCCACGTCGAACGTGGTCAGAATCAACACGTCCGTCACCCCTGCCAACTCGCGAGTGGCGGAGATCCCATCAAGCCGCGGCATGTGCACATCCATCAGCACCACGTCGGGACGCATCTCCCGCGCCAGAGCAACGGCCTCCTCGCCATCCCCGGCCTCGCCCACCACCTCGATGTCCTCGGCGCCATCGAGGATCAGCACGATCCCCGCCCGAACCGCCGCATGATCGTCCGCAACCAACACCTTGACCGCCATCGCACCTCCACCGCCCTATCCCCGAATCCGTTACGTCCCCGACCCCGCTACGTCCTCGACCCCGCTACGTCCCCGACCCCGTCACGTCCCGAACCCAGCACCTCCTCGAACCCGCCATTGACGGCCGGGCTCGAAACCTCCCCACCTCAGCCTCCGAGGCCCCTCACGCGATCTCCGCCGAGGTCGGAAGGACCGCCACCACCCGCCAGACCCCCGCGTCCGCGCCCGCCTCAAACGTGCCCCCCACCAACCCGGCACGCTCCCTCATCCCGACCAGCCCGGCCCCGGCCCCGGGCAGCCGCACTTTGCGCCCGTTCACCGGATTGTCGACGGTCACGGTCACCCGCTCGGGCTCGTACGCGATCCCGACCGTCGCAGGCTGCTCACCGTGCTTGAGCGCGTTCGTCAACGCCTCCTGCAGGATCCGATAAGCGGCCAGATCGATCGGAACAGGCAACTCCTGCGGCTCTCCCTCGACACGCATGTTGATCGCCATCCCGGCCCGTCGCGACCGGTCAACCAGGCTCTCCGCGTCGGCCAGCCGCAGCCTGGTCGCCTCGGGCTCGTCGCCCTCCTGACGCAACAGCCCGATCATGGTCCGCATCTCGGCCAGCCCCTTCACGCTGTTCTCCCTGACGGACTCCATGATCTTGCGGATGGTCGCCTGATCGAGATCCCTCCTGGACAGCGCCGCAGTCGACTGGATGGCGATGGCGCTGAAGTGGTTGGCGATCATGTCATGCAGCTCGCGGGCCATCTGCGTTCGCTCGGCCGTGATCGCCGCCTGCCGGTCGAGGTCGGCCAGCCGCGCCACCTGTTCGGCCCTGGCCCGCTCGGCGGCCGCCTGATCACGATGCTGCCGCAGCACCATGGCGGTGGTCACCGGCGTCACCAGGATCAGCCCCGCCTGGATCCCGATCACCGCCAGCACCATCCAGTCGCGCGTCAGAAAGCCCACCACCGCGCCGGCCGCCACCGCCATCACCGTTGTGGCACCCAGTAACCACCGCGCCAACCGGGCAGGCCCGTAGAGCGCCGCGCTGTAGAGATTGTCGGTGTACACCAACAATGTGCCGAGCGAGGGCCCCACGGCCACGTCGATCGCGATGCCCACCGTGCCCAGCCCGAGAGACCACAATGGAGCGCGCCGCCGTACCAGAACCCCCGCACAGGTCAGCGCGAGCGGCGCGACAAGCAGCCACTGGGACGCCCCGCGATGGTTGTAGGCCCCACCCGCGATCAGGATCGACCCCACGCAGAAGGCCAGAGCCCCCCCAACTACCTCGCGCTTCATGCCCCCATCCCACCACCTACGGCAACTGCTTCCATCCTTCGAAGGATTGCCTGTGGATACATCCTTCGATGTATCCACAGGTTCGTATCCACAGATGATGTGAAAGGCCTGGCCAACCTGGACTATAGACAGCGTGATTGTCGCCATCCTGATCGGCTGCGAAGTCGGCTTCTGGCTGCTGCTCGGACTCGGTCTGGCCAGCCGCTACCTGTGGAACCGCCGCAAACTCAGCACCGCCCTCCTCCTCAGCGTGCCGCTCCTGGACGTGATCCTGCTGGTCGCGGCCGTCATCGACATGAGAGGAGGCGCGACAGCCGACTTCCGCCACGGCCTGGCAGCCGCGTACCTGGCGTACTCGATCGTCTTCGGCCACCGCACCGTCCGATGGGCCGACGCCAAGTTCCACCACCGCTTCGCAGACGGCCCACCCCCCTGGAAGCCCCCGGCGGGCGGGATGCCCAGGGCTCGCTATGAATGGGGCATATGGCTCCGTATCGTCCTCGCGTACGGAATAGCCTTTTTGATCGTCTTGGCTCTGGTCTGGCTGGTAAACGCCCCGACACGTACGGAACCCTTGATCACCTTCATGTTCGGCCTGCTCAAGGTCCCCTTGATCGCCCTCCTCTGGCCACTCAGCTACACCCTCTGGCCCCGCAAGATCGAGTCAAGTCGATCGTGATTGCCCAAACTGGTTCGAGGCATCCCCCAGAACCCGCTATGCTTGCTTACGCAGCGAGCGGCCGTAGCTCAATGGATAGAGCATCTGACTACGGATCAGAAGGTTGGGGTTTCGAGTACCTCCGGCCGCGCACATACGAAAGGCCCGCGACCAGGGAAAACCTGGAGCGGGCCTTCTTGTTTGTCAGGACAATCTCGGGATCTTGCTAACACCTTTGCTAACAGCGTGGCTCCCGGGTGGCTCCCACTACTCGCCGATCGCCTGAGCGAAGACGTCCGCCGCTGACGCTTCCGCCGCATGGATCACGTGGGCGTACACGCGGAGCGTGATCGACGGGTTGGCATGACCGAGGCGGGCCGCAACGACGTGCACTGGCACGCCGGCGAGGAGGAGCGTAGTCGCGTGGATGTGGCGGAGGTCATGCAGCCGGGCATGCGGCAGCGGGGTGTCCGGGTGAGCTTCGTTGTAGCGCTTGATCAGGACCGGGAATAGCGAGCTGACGGTGTCCGGGTGGACCGGTTCGCCCCATCCTGTGGTGAACACGTAGTCGCCTCCCCCTCGCCACTCGGGCCCGACTTTCAGCTTGTCGGCGGCCTGCATCTTGTGCTGGTTACGAAGTACCTGGATCGTGCCGTCGTCGAGACTAACAATGCGCTTCCTGCCGCTCTTGGTGGTCCCCTCGATGCGTTCACCGTCAATGAACGAGGCTGAGCCGCTGATGTCAAGCTGTTTGCCGTCGAGGTCCACGTTGGACCAGCGGAGGTGGAGGAGCTCGCCACGCCGAGTGCCTGTGTAGGCCGCAACGTGGAAGAAGGCCCAGAGCCGGTGTTCACGGGCGTGCCGGAGAAACGCCCTGAGCTGGTCTGTGGTCCAGACGGTGCCCGGCTCGCTGATCTCGCGGCGGGGGCGCTTGGCCTTCTCGACGGGGCTGGACGAGAGCAACTCGTCAACGTTCACCGCGTCACGGAAGGCTTTCCGGAGAACGGCGTGGACGTAGTCGACCGTGCGGGAGGACAGAGGCCGTCCGTTCTTGCCGCCGCCTGCCCTGAGATCCCGGTACAGCTTCGTGATCGTGGACGCCCGGACTGCCTGCAATCGCAGGGGGCCGATGTTGGGCTTGATGTACCGGTCGATCATGTGGCGATAGTCGGCAAGCGTCTTGGGCTTGATCTCGACCGCGTGGGCCTCGATCCACTCGTCGAGGTACTCGCGGACTGTGATCGTGTTGCGGTCGACGTACTCGCCACGTCGGGCCTTGACCCGTGCCTCATCACGAGCCGCCTTGGCATCGTCCTCGGCGGCAAAGCCCCCCACCCATCGAGGCTTGCTCTCGCCAGTTTCGGGGTCTCGGACCCTGATCACGTATGACCAGGTGGTGCCACGCTTCATGACACCGTCGCGCAGCTTGGGTGCGCTCTTCTTGCGCGGTTGGTGTTCGTCGGCCACGCGGCGGGCGTAGTCGACGAGTGCCGGGGACGGTCCTGGTTGATCGTCCTGGGCGGGGACGAGAGCGGGACGATCAGCGGCGGGGACGGCTGCGGGTTCGTCGGGACGCGGACGGGACGGTGAGAGGTCTCCTGGGGACGTCTCGGAGACGTCCTGGGACGAGTTGGGATGAGGGCCGGACGTCCGGCGTTCGAGCATCGAGACCGCGACGAGGAAGGCGGCGGCCGGTGTGGCGGCGCTGATCCAGCCCCACACGGTCGGATCGGCTTGTTGCAGGTTGGCGGCCAGGGACAGGACGATGGCGCCGGTCAGGACGAGGACGGGCCAGGAGATCAGGCCGCGCCGCCGGCGGCCGGTCTTCTTGTCTCGTTGGCGTTCGCAGGCGGTACGCCGCCGCTTCGCCAAACTCAACGGCCTGACCGTCAAAGCCCTGCGCGAACACGTCAGCATCGCCTTCGCCAAGGTCGCCGAATACCAGCGCCGCGGCGTCGTCCACTTCCACGCCGTCATCCGCCTCGACGGCCCAGACGGACCCGACTCACCGCCACCAGCCTGGGCGACAGCCGACGCCCTGGCTCAAGCCGTCCACCATGCGACGGCCGTCGTCACCGCGGAGGTCAAGCCGCTCAGCCCCTCCTTGCAGATGAGCCGGAGATGTGCGGAGGAACCGGCGGTCATCTCCTCGTCGGTCACCCCGAAGGGACGCCAGACCAACCGCCCAAGGTCAAGCGCGCGCTGCACGCGGCCGCTGTCCGGGACCGCCCCGTTGTTGGGAACGAACACGGCCATCAGCGCGGGGTAGTACTCCAAGTCGTCGACCTCGGGTGCTTCTTCGAGCATCGCAATGACGAGGTCGAGAAATCGCCGCCGAACTCCAGGTCGCCATCCACGCAGCCATTTTGATCACGATGTTCCAGGCGTTCGGGTCCCCGGGGTCGGTCTGCCACTGGGCTATCGCGTCGTCGCCGACCGCCGCGAACATCAGCACTCCGCTGAACTCGGGGAACGGCGCAAGATCCCGGACCAAGCCCGGGACGTCGGCCGCAGACCCGTAGGCGTGGCGTAGTTTGGCCCACGGGATCTCGTCAAGACCGGCAAGGGCGCCGGAGGTCACGAGCCGGACTCTGGCACGGATCGGTAAGCCCGGCGACGGGACCGGATCCGAACGATCAGCCACTGGGCAACCAACAGATTGATCGGCCAGGAGAGCCACGCTCCGCTCATATATGCCCGGTCGAAGGAAAGGGCGGTGCTGGAGAAGACCGCCAGCCAGAGGCGGAAAGTGACCGCGGCGAAGATGAGGGAGTAGGACCTGATCATCCAGATCTGATGCTCGATGATCGCCCGGCGGCGAATCGTGGCGAACGCCATACCGGACGCGTGCAGCAGGGCTATGGCGAGCCCGGCGAACCCGAGGGGTGCGATCGGCCAGTAGAGCCCCTTCGGCACCAGCAGCAGGCCGCCGATCCCGGCTGCCAGGGCGCTGAGCAGGTAGATCCGCCCGATCACCCGATGCGCCGCCGAGTGCCACGCCCTGATCCGTGGTGCGAACTGCCACGGGCCCAGGGCGAGCGCCAGGATGCCGCCGCCCACATGAAGGAGCAGTGGGACGAGATTCGCGACATAGACGGCGCGCTGCTGTGCGAGGAAGAGCTTGGGGTCGAGCGTGAAATAGCGCGCGGCGATCGCGGCCGTCATCGTGGCCAGGAAGATCATGCAGATCCAGCCGCTCCGGCTCCGGCGCGGGGTCTTCTTCCCCGCGCTTCTGCCTGCCCGGTTGGCCTCGGCGGGAGCGGATGGGCTGCTGCTGGTGGGGACGGGAACAGTCATGCCGGGAAAGCTACGGTCCGGTCCACGTGCGCTGCGTCCACCTGCGGGGGTCGATTTCGGTACCTCAGCAGGGGTAACGGCGATACCAGCTATACCCGGCGAAACCAAGGGCACCCAGCCAGCCAACGATTCAGCGGACGGGCACGCATGTACCCCACCAGGGGTATGGACCGCCTACCCTTCCCGGGCAATGTGCGGCGCGCCGACTGTCGCTAGGCTCGGCTCGATCAAGTCGCCGCGCAGCGGTGACGCCAACCCCCGGAGCTGCGATGAGTCGGTCGAACTGGACCAGTGCGCGCGCCGCCGCCCGGCGCCTCCGGCCGCTGCCGGCCGGACCCGCCGTCTGGCGCCGGCTGCGCCCGAGTACCGCGGTGCTCGACCTGG